>DATMQU010000451.1:0-3105 GCA_035566715.1 Vicinamibacteria bacterium | reverse complement strand
ACGGGTTCAGCAAGGAGATGGACATCAACTCCGCGAGCCCGGATGTGGTCCTGCCCCTGCCCTTTCACGGCATGAAGAGCTACCCTTACCCGCCGTCCGAGGCCCCCGCCCGCGTGCGCCGGCAGGCGGAGCGCGCCGAGGCCTTCAACACGCGGGCGGTGGCGCGGCCCCTCGCGCCCCTCGAGCTTTTCTCCTCCGCCGGGGAGAGGTGAACATGGAGCCCATCCGCTACGCGGCCGCCGCCTGCCAGACCGACCTCCCAAATCCCATCGGCCGGCTCGAGATGAAGGCCAATACCGACCGCATGCTCTCGATGATCGACTCCGCGGTCGCGGGGAGTGCACCCTTCCTGCCCGTGCGTCTCGTGGTGTTCCCGGAGTTCGCCCACGCCGCCCCTGTCTATCCCACCCTCCGGGAGCTGATCGAGAAGCTGGCGGTGCCGGTGCCGAACGAGCACACGGACCGGCTCCACGGGAAGGCGCGCGAGCACGGGATCTACGTTCAGAGCGGTTCCATGATCGAAGCCGACCCCCGCTGGCCCGACCTCGTCTTCAACACCACCTGCCTCATCGGGCCGGAGGGGATCCTCTACAAGTACCGCAAGGTGAACCCCTGGATCCCTTACGAGGTCCACGCCAGCCCCCACGACGTGGCCGACTATAAGGAGCCCCTCTTCCCGGTGGCGGAGACGCCGCTCGGCCGCATCGGTTGCGCCATCTGTTACGACTGGATTTTCCCGGAGGCGATCCGCCAGCTCGCCGCCAACGGGGCGGAGGTCCTGCTGCGCGTCTCCGCCTACATGGATCCCTGGGGGGCCACCGAGCCCATGGATTGGTGGACGATCGTGAACCGCTGCCGGGCCCTCGAGAACATGGCCTACGTGGTGGCCGCCAACCAGGGGGCGAGCCTCAAGCGCTACCCTCCCTACTCCTGGCCGGGGGGGAGCCAGATCGTCGACTTCGACGGGCGCCTGCTCGCCCAGGCCTCTCCCGGCCCGGGCGAGCGGATCGTGGTGGCGCCCATCGACATCTCCGCGCTGCGCCACGAGCGGGCCACCCGGCGCGGCCACCACATGCTCGCCCATCTGCGGACGGAGGCCTATCCCGTCTACCGGCGGCACCTCTACCCGCCGGAAGGAATGCCCGGACCGCTCTCCTACGAGGGGAACAACGAGAGGATCGATGCCGCCAAGAAGGCCGGCCCGTGGTAGCATCGTGGCTCGTTCACCCCCGGCATGCGCCCGCTCCCCGGAAAGACCCTGCCTGACTCTCACCCGCCGCCGCGGCCCGCCTTGGCCGCGTTCGCGCTGCTGGCCGCGGCGATGGCCGCCGCCGCTCAGGAGCCCGCCCCTGCTCCCCCCCCCACGGATCTAACCGGCAACTGGACGGGCACGGGCACCTTCACCAACGAGTGGCCGTCCTCGGCCTGCGCCTACGAGGGGACCGCAGCCACCGCGGTCTCGCTGGAGCTCTCGCGGGACGCGGGCAAGGTGAGCGGGTCGCTCGCCATCGACGTGCCCAGCGCTCCCGGTTCGGGCTGCCCCGCGCTGCGCAAGCGCTACCAGATCCCGGAGGCCCAGGTCTCGCAGGACGCGGTGTCGTTCACGGACTCCGGGGGCCACGAGTGGAACCTGGGCCTGCGCAAGCAATACCTGAAGGGCCTTGTGGCCTGGAAGGAAGGGGGGCGGCCGGGGGAGCCGCTGGCGGAGGGGTTCTCGCTGCCGGGCGGGGCGCGGCCCCTGACCCGCCTCTCCGGCGAGGTCAAGCTGGAGAGGGTAGCCGAGCCCGCCCCGGGGGAGGCGCCCAAAGGGGCCGCGGGCAAGGCCAAGAAGGGCGGAAGCCTCGCCCGCAACCTGGGCATCGTCCTGGGCGCCAACGTGGTGGCCCTGGGCGTGCTCGTCGGCGTCAACAAGGTGGCGAAGACGAGCAGCAGCTCCGCCACCGTCACCTGCTCTCCCCGGACCTGCCTTCCGGGCGAGCCCGGCCAGCAGTGCCTCTGCAACGCCAACGTCCTCTCCGGCAACCCCTGCGGGACCACCACCTCGGGCGTTCCCCTGGGGGGGGTCTGCGACGGCAACGCGCTGCCCTGCCAATCCGGGTTTTCCTGCAACGCGGGGGTTTGCGAGGACCGGACCGGCCGGTGCCCTTATTGATCGCTCCGGGGGTAGGCTTGCGGGAGATGAGCGGTCTCGTGCCCTTACCATGACGCCCCTGCCGGGCCGGGCGGGATGGCTCACCGTGCTCTCTCTCGCCGCCGTGGTCGCCGTCAACCTCGCCGGGGCCTGGCAGATCGCGGCCGCCCGGCGGGTGGCGGCGGAGGAGGCGGGCCGGGTCTTCTCGGCCGAGACGGCGGGCCGGGCCCGGGCTCTGGAGGGACGGCTCTCCGCTACGCGGGCCGATCTGGGCTTCCTGGCCACCTCCGAACCCATCGCCGGCCTCGACCGCGGGCCCGACTCCGGCGACGGGCGCTGGCGCCGGGCGGGGGCGGAGAGCGCGCTGCTCCTCTTCCTGCGCGGCCATCCCGAGGTCATCCGTCTCGTCATTCGCTCCCCCCGCGGCGAGCCGCTCGTGCAGACGGGCCGGCGGGGGGGAGTGCCGGTGCTCTGGGTCTCCACGAGCCCCACGGGCGAGGAGGGGGCGGCCCTCGACCCGAGGCGGCCCCGGCTCACCGCCCGGCTCTCGGGGCTCGAGGCCGAGATCGCCCCTTCCGCCCTCCTCCCCAGCGGCGAGGACAGGCCCGCGGATGCCCCCGCCTGCCGGCTGCGCGACCGGGCGGGCATGCTGCTCGCCCGCTCTCCCGGACCCGTCTCCGCGGCCGGGAGCGGAGACGTCATCGCGGAGGGGGTGGTGGCCGCCGAGGGCTGGTCCGCGCCCGCGCCCTGGACTCTGGCCTGCGCGCAGCCCAAGAGCCTAGCCGCCTCGCTCGTGGAGCCCGTGGCCGCGCGCTACCGCATCACCCTGATCTTGAACCTCGTGGTCATGGGCCTCGCGTTCCTGCTCGGGGGCTTCGCGGTCCAGCAGGCCCGCCGCCGGGAGCGGCTGGAGGGGGCGGCCCGGGAGGAGGCACGGGTGCGCGAGCTCGAGCGCCAGCTCTTCCACGCCGAGC
>DATMQU010000450.1:0-3932 GCA_035566715.1 Vicinamibacteria bacterium | reverse complement strand
GACATCTACAAGGGGGAGTACCTGCAGAACGCCCCCGACCTCCAGGCCGGCTTCAACGACGGCTACCGGGTGGGCTGGCAGGACACCCTGGGCACCATCCGCCGGGAGGTGGTCGAGAACAACAACAAGAAGTGGAGCGGCGACCACTGCGCCACCGCCACCGAGATTAGCGGCGGGGTCTTCTTCTGCAGCCGGAAGATCCCGACCGCGGGCCCGAACATCATGGACTTGGCGCCCACCATCTTGAAGCTGCTCGACGTCCCCCTCCCCCCCGACCTGGACGGGAAGCCTTTGATGTGAGGCGCCTCCTCCTCCTCGCCCTACTCGCAATGTCGGCGACGGCGCGGGGGGGACCCCTCGCGGCGGACACCGTGCCCGCCGGCGACGAGCGCCTCAAGAAGATTCAGGAGAGGCGTGAGCTCCTGCAGCGGGAGCTCACCCGCCTGCGCGGGCAGGAGCGGAGCCTCTTGGGGGAGGTGGACCAGCTCGAGGTGGAGGTGCGCCTCAAGGGGGAGGACCTGCGGGAGCTCCAGATCGGCCTCCTGCGCACCCGAGCCCAGATGGACGCCACCCTGAAACGCGTCCGCGAGCTGGAGCGCACGCTCGCCGAGACGAGGCCGCTCCTGGCCACCCATGCCCGCGCCCTCTACAAGCTGGGGGAGCTCTCCTACCTGCGGCTCCTCCTTTCCGTTGACCGGCCCTCCGACATCTTCCGCGGCTACCGCTTCGTGACCGCCCTTGCCCGCCGCGACAACCTGCGCATCGCCGGCTTCCGGGCCGACCTCAAGGCCCTGACCGTCCAGCGGGCGGAGCTCGAGCGGAGGACCCAGGAATCCCTGGTCCTGAAAGCGCAGGCGGAGACGGCCCGCCGCAGCCTGGACACCCAGCGCCAGCGCAAGACCGAGCTTCTGGCCTCGATCGTCGAGAAGAAGGAGACCCACGCCGCCTACGTCCTCGAGCTGGAGGAGGCGGAGGGCAAGCTGCGCCAGCTTCTCCAGGGCCTCGGCAACGGGGAGGTGAGCGTGCCCGTGTCCGCCTTTCGGGGCGCCTTGCCCTGGCCCCTGACCGGCCACGTGCGCGTCGCCTTCGGCCGCCGCAAGCACCCCCGCTTCGAGACCTACACCGTCTCCAACGGTGTGGAGATCGACGCCGCCGCCGACAGCCCGGTGACGGCGGTCTACGAAGGCACGGTGGTCTTCGCCGACCGCTTCAAGGGCTACGGCCTCATGGTGGTCCTGGACCACGGGGGGAAGCATCACTCGCTCTACGCCCACCTCGCGGAAACCGGGGTTCAGGTGGGGCAGAAGGTGGCGGCCGGCGAGACCCTGGGCACGGTGGGCGCCGCGAGCCTCCTGGGCTCGGGGCTCTACTTCGAGATGCGCTTCCAGGGCCGGCCTGAGGACCCCCTGGAGTGGCTGAAGCGCAATTGAGTGGCCGACGCCTCGCCCTGGCCATCGTCGACCGCGTCCTCGAGCGTGGACGCCTTCTCACCCTCGACGGGCCCTCAATGCGAACCAGGCATCTCGGGCTTGACGTATTCGCCTCCCCAACTTCAAATCAGGGGGGCGACAACCTGGCCAGAATTCCCGGAACTACAAGGGCATTACGGGCATGACTCCCGAACGATGGAAAAGGATCCGGCCCATCCTCGAGTCCGCGTTGGAACTCGACCCGGCGGCCCGACCGGCGTTCGTGGAGAAGGCATGCGCGGGCGACGACGGCCTGCTTGACGAAGTCCAGTCACTACTCACTGATCGGACACAAGCCGACGACTTCCTTGAAGAGCCTGTGTTTGCGGTCTTCCCAGAAGTCGCGAGAGAACTAACGCAAGGGAACGAAAGAGTTAACGGGGCTCTTCTCGGCAGGATGATCTCGCACTACCGCGTTATCGAGAAACTAGGCGGCGGCGGCATGGGCCTGGTCTTTAAAGCAGAGGATACGCGCCTTCACCGTCACGTAGCTCTGAAATTCCTGCCTGAAGAAATGGCCACGGACGAGCGAGCGCTTGAGCGCTTCAAGCGGGAGGCGCAAGCGGCATCCGCGCTCAATCATCCGCACATCTGCACGATCTACGACATTGGCGAATACGAGGGAGGTCCCTTCATCGCAATGGAGCTGCTCGAGGGAAGCACGCTCAAAGAGCGGATTGCGGGCAGGCCGCTCCCGTCGGAACTGTTGGTCGAGTTAGGGATTCATATCGCGGACGCACTGGACGCTGCGCATGCCAAAGGGATCCTCCATCGGGATGTGAAGCCGGCCAACATATTCGTCACGAACAGGGGACAGGCCAAGTTGTTGGATTTCGGGCTGGCCAAGCTGGATATGCCAGTGCCCGAATTGACCGAGACCGCAGCAGAACTGGGGCTACCGACACCCCCAGAGGCGCCGTTTGGGAGGGACCTCACGCGTCCAGGCACCTTCATGGGAACTGCCCCCTACATGTCGCCGGAGCAGCTCCGGGGCGAAGGAGTGGACGCCCGGGCAGATATCTTCAGTTTCGGAGCCGTACTCCACGAAATGGCGACCGGGCGGCCGGCGTTTTCTGGCGAGACCACCAGGGAGATTTGTGAAGCCATCCTTAGCCAGGAGCCGGCGCCGGTGCGCAAGCTGAATCCAAGCCTGCCGTCGGGATTGGAGCGGGTCGTCACGAGAGCGCTGAGGAAGAATCCCGAGGAGCGCTATCAACGAGCCTCCGAACTGCGAGGGGAGCTGATCCGCGTGCAGGGCGAAATCAGCCCGCGATGGCATCGCTGGATCACTCCCGTCGTCGCAGCGATCATTGTTCTTGTTGCTGCGGTTGGCCTGAGGGTCGGCAGGTTCCAGCGTCCGGCACTGGTCGCGCCATCCGAGTGGGCCCAGGTCACCCATTTCCCGGATGCGGTCACCTCGCCCGCTCTCTCGCCCGACGGGAAGATGCTGACTTTTCTGCGCGGGCCCAGAACCTTCTTCGGCCCAGCCGAGGTTTACGTCAAGACCCTTCCGGACGGGGAGCCGGCGCAACTGACGAAAGATGGGGTCTTCAAGATGGGCCCGGTCTTCTCCCCCGATGGAAACACGATCGCCTACACAACCGTCGACCATGCGGGCTACCGCTGGGACACCTGGCATGTCTCCGTCCTGGGGGGTGAGCCCCGAACCTGGCTTCCCAACGCTTCGGGACTGACCTGGCTGGACTCAAAACGCGTGCTGTTTTCCGAGATCAAGAGCGGGATCCACATGGGTCTTGTTACGTCTCTCGATAACCGCGCGGAGGCTCGGGAGCTATACGTTCCGGCCCACGAGACCGGCATGGCGCACCGTTCCTACATCTCGCCAGATGGCAAGTGGGTTCTGGCGGTTGAAATGCAGTGGAACACCTGGCTGCCGTGTCGGCTGCTTCCCTACGACGGCAGCTCACCCGGCAAGGCCGTCGGCCCCCGCGGGTCATGCACTTCGGCCGGCTGGTCGCCCGACGGGAAGTGGATGTACTTCACTTCCAACGCCGGGGGCTCCTTCCATCTCTGGCGTCAGCGCTTCGCAGATGGCACGCCCGAGCCCATGACCGCGGGCCCGACGGAAGAGGAGGGCATCGCCCCGGCTCCTGATGGGCGCTCGCTGCTCACATCGGCGGGTGTGGTCCAGAGTTCGGTGTGGGTGCGAACAGAAGAGGGCGAACGCCAGATGTCGTATGAAGGCTATGCCTGGCTGCCATTCAACTTCGCGTACGGGGTCCCGCAGCCATTCCCAGCTGATGGGAAGCGCGTCTACTTCTTGGCGCGGCGAGAGCGGAAAGGCGGACTCGAGAGGGGCGAGCTCTCGGGGGAGCTGTGGTCCGCCGACGTGCAAACGGGGCGCAGCGAACCGGTCGCTGCCGGGTTTGAAGTCGTAGGCTACGCCGTCTCCGCGGACGGCACCGAGGTCGCGTTCGCCGCCCTAGATAAGGACGACACGCC
>DATMQU010000449.1:0-3110 GCA_035566715.1 Vicinamibacteria bacterium | reverse complement strand
TAACCACCGGAGGGTCGGGGGTCAAGGCGCCGGAGCTAGCTCCGGATGAGGGCCAGCACCTCGTCGCGGCGGCCCTCCATGGCCTCGGGGGAGTCGGCTTCGAGGTTGAGACGCAGCAGGGGCTCGGTGTTGGAGGGCCGGACGTTGAAGTGCCAGTCCGGGTAATCCACGGAGAGCCCGTCCATCTTCAGGAGCTCCGCGTCGCCGTACCGCCTCTCGATTTTGGCCAGGGCTTTGTCCACGTCCGCCACCCGGGAGTTGATCTCCCCGGAGATGTGGTAGCGGGCGCGCAGGGGGGCCAGGACTTGGCTCAAAGGCTTTCCTTCCCGGCCCAAGAGCTCCAGCATCATGAGGGCGGGGATCATGCCGTTGTCGGCATACCAGTTGTCGCGGAAGTAGTAGTGGCCCGAGACCTCGCCCCCGAAGACGCCGTTCTCGTCGCGCATGCGCTTCTTGATGAAGGCGTGGCCCACCCGGTTCATGAGGGGCACTCCCCCCGCCGCCCCCACCCGGTCCGCCACCACCCGCGAGGCGCGCACGTCGTAGACAATGGCCGCCCCCGGCTGCCGGTGCGCAAAGACCTCTCCCAGGAGGGCGGTCACAAAGTCGCCGGGCACGAAGGCCCCCGTGTCGTCTATGAAGAAGCAGCGGTCGGCGTCTCCGTCCCAGGCGATGCCCAGGTCGGCCCCCTCCTTCACCACGCGCTCCATGATGTGGCGGCGGTTGGCTTCCTGCAGGGGGTCGGGCGGATGGTTGGGGAACGTTCCGTCCAGCTCGAAGAACAACCGCACGTCCTCCAGGGGAAGCCGCGGGAAGATCGCGCTCGCCCCCACCGCCCCCATGCCGTTGCCGGGGTCGAGCACGACCTTGAGGCGGGGCACCCGGGAGACGTCGATGAAGGACAGGCAGTGCCGCGCGTACTCGGCCCCGATCGAGCGGAAGGCGGTGGTGGGCTCGGAGCCGGGGCGGGGATCCGCGTAGCGCCCGGCCAGTATCGCCTCCTTGATCTCCTTGATCCCGGCGTCGCCGGAGAGGGGGAGCGCCCCCCGTCCCACCATCTTGATCCCATTCCACTCCGGGGGGTTGTGGGAGGCGGTGATCACGGCGCCCCCATCGAGGCCGTTTGCGGCCACGTAGTAGTAGAGCATGTCCGTGCCCACCATGCCGATGTCGGTGACCTCGCAGCCCTGGGCGCTCGCCCCCTGGATGAATCCCCGCGCGATCTCCGGGGAGGACACGCGGGCATCGCGCCCCACCGCGATCACGCGGGCGCCCAGATACTCCACGAAGGCCCGGCCCACGCGGCGCGCGACCTCGCCGTCGAGCTGGGAGGGGTAGAGCCCCCGGATGTCGTAGGCCTTGAAGATACCGGGCTCGATCATGGGGGACCTCTTCAGGCCAGCCGGGAGAAGTCGGAAAGCATGGAATCCTCCCCCAGCACCGCCCCCCGCACCGCGGCGCTGCGGCCGATCCGCACCCGGGGACCCAGGAGCGACCCCTCCACATGCGCATCGGGCCCTATGTCCGCGCCGGCCCAGGCCACGCTGTCGCGCACCCGGGCCCCGCCCCCGACCCCCACGTCCTTCACGAGGACGGCGTCGGGGCCGATCTCGGCCCCGGGGGCGATCCGGCATCCGGGGCCGAGGTAGAACGGGCCCTCCAGCCGGGCCCCCTCCTCGACCCGGGCCCCCTCGTGGATCCAGCCCCCCCGCGTCCGGGCTCCTTCAAGCGGGACCGGGAAGCGGCCGGCCAAGATGTCGCGGTGCACCTGCAGGTACTTCTCCGGGGTCCCGATATCAATCCAATAGCCCCGGTGGACGTGGGCGGTCACGAGATCGCCCCGGGCGAGGAGGGCGGGGAAGAACGCGCGCTCGATGGAGTGGTTGACCGCGGGCGGCATGAGCTCGAGGACCCGCGTCTCCAAGATGTAGATGCCGGCGTTGATGGTGTCGGTCGTGATCTCGGAGGGTCCCGGCTTTTCGATGAAGCGCCTCACCCGGCCGGAGGGGTCCGTCTCCACGAGACCGTAGGCGGCGGGGTTGGGCACGGGGGTGAGCACGAGGGTGGCGGCCGCGCCTCGGGCTTGGTGGCCCGCGATCACGGCCGACAGGTCCACGTCGGTGAGCACGTCCCCGTTCAGGACCACGGTGCGGGCGTCCAGGAAGGGTTCGGCGTTCTTGACCGCGCCCCCCGTCCCCAGCGGGGTCTCCTCCACCGCGTAGCGGATGCGCACCCCGAAGGCGCGGCCGTCGCCGAAGATGGCCTCGATCCGCTGCGGCTGGTAGGCGAGGGAGAACACCACCTCCACGACGCCCGCCCGGGCCAGGAGATCAATCTGATAGCGGAGGAACGGGCGGTCCACGACCGGGACCACGGGCTTGGGAGTCTTGAGGGTCAGGGGGCGGAGTCTCGTTCCTTCCCCTCCGGCCAGGATCACTGCTTTCATTGAGCCTGCTTTCGTTCCGCCGGGTCGAGGATCATAACACTCAAGCCGGGGATGCCAAAGTGTCTGTATCTGATTGGAACAAATAGGCTTCAGCGGACCCGCGTTTGACAGTCGGAGAGCCAATCGCGTATAGTCGGCTGCTCCGGGCCCTTTCGGTCCTTCCCGACGGAGGTTGATCCTGGCCGACGTCGCCGGCGAGTTGAAGCGGAGGATCGAAACCGGAGAGGCGAGGATCGGAACCCTCGGGCTCGGCTACGTCGGCCTGCCCCTCTCCCTCGAGTTCGCCACCTCCGGGCTTCAGGTCACGGGGTTCGACCTTGACCCCGAGAAGGTGGACGCCGTCAACCGGGGCGAGTCCTATGTGGGGGACGTGGCCTCCGAGCGCCTGGCCCCCCTCGTGCGCGGGGGCCGGCTCCGGGCCACCCGCGACTTCCAGGAACTGGCCGGCTGCGACGCCGTCATCATCTGCGTCCCCACCCCTCTCAGCAAGACCAAGGATCCCGACCTCTCGATGGTCGTGGACGCGGCGCGCGCGATCGCGGAGCGGCTCCGCCCGGGCCAGCTGATCGTGCTCGAGAGCACCACCTACCCCGGCACCACCGAGGAGCTGATCCTGCCCATCCTGAGCGAGCGGGGCCTCGCGGTGGGGCAGTCCTTCTTCCTG
>DATMQU010000448.1:0-6998 GCA_035566715.1 Vicinamibacteria bacterium | reverse complement strand
GCGCGCGTGATCGTGGCCGAGGATCTGGCCGTCCGCATCGAGTCGGGGGCGACGGGGGACGATTCCCCGCGGCGCCGCGTGCGGTTGGAGTGTGCGGGCGATCTGGCCGTGGTCCTCGAGCGCCGGGGCCACACTCCCCTTCCCCCCTACATCCGGCGGCCGGACCGCCCCGAGGACCGGGAGCGCTACCAGACCGTCTACGCCCTCGAGCCGGGCAGCGTGGCCGCCCCCACCGCGGGCCTCCACTTCACCCCCGAGCTCCTGGCCGCGCTGGAGGCCCGCGGCGTGGAGCGCGCGGAGGTGGTGCTCCACGTGGGGCCGGGCACGTTCCGGCCCGTGCAGGTTTCTCAAGTGGAGGACCACAGGGTCGAACCCGAGCCCTACCGGATTCCTGCGGAAACGGCGGCCGCAGTTGGCCGCACGCGGGCGCGGGGCGGACGGGTGGTGGCGGTGGGGACGACCACCGTGCGCGCGCTGGAGACGGCGGCCAAAGAAGGTGTTGTCAGCGAAGGCGAGGGCGAAACCGGCCTCGTGATCGTTCCCGGCTTCCGCTTCCAGGTCGTGGACGCCCTCCTCACGAACTTCCACCTGCCCCGCTCCTCCCTCCTCCTCCTGGTCTGCGCCCTCGGGGGGCGCGAACGGGTCCTCGCCGCCTACGGGGAAGCTGTCCGCGCGGGCTACCGGTTCTACAGCTACGGCGACGCGATGCTGATCGTCTGAAGGGGGGGGCTCAGGGAGCCAGGCGGCGTTCGCTCATCGCCTCGGAGAGCAGGGTCTCGTAGCGCCCCAGCTCCTCCGCGGAGGCCAGCAGGACGTAGACCCGCCGCACGCTCGTCCCCAGCTCGGCCGCGGAGTAGCAGACCTGGCTGAGCACGTTCAGGAAGCGCTCCGCGCTCAGCCCGCCGTGGGCGGTGCCCACCGGTTGGACACCGAGGCAGCGCACCCCCCGCGTCCGGGCCTCCTCGAGCGCGGTGAGCAGGGCCGCAAACACGTGCTCCTCACAGGTCGGGGGAGAGCGCTGGAAGTCGTACACCACGGCCTGGAAGACGAGCGGGAGGCCGGGGCGCCGGGGGCCGACCACGACCGAGCCCTGGGCCCGGGGGGTGCTGGCGGCGGTGGCCGCCGCCACCGCTTCCCCGGGGGTCTCCCCCGTCTCCTCGATGACCGTCACCTCCCCCATGATCAGGTTCACGTCCTGGGGGACCACGAGCACTTCCGCGCCCGCGGGGGCGTCATCGCCGAGGGCAAGCTCCAGATCGAGCCCGTTGCCGAAGCGGAGCCGCCGCCTGGTCAAAGGCGGCTTCCTGCGGCGGGGGGAGGGGAAGGGAAACGGGGCTTGCGTTCCCGGCGTGGGATGCCCAACCGCATCTCGCCGAACGCCAGCAGATTGTGGCCCAGAGCTTGGCCCCCCGCGGCCAAGAGATTGTATCCCCCCCCCGGGAGCCGGGTCAATCCCGGGGGGGCGGGGGCCCGCCTTGACAGCCTTTCTGCCCAGGGGCACAATTTTTTGCTGGACCCGCCTCATGGAACACACCCTCGTCCTCAACGCGACCTACGAACCCCTGAGGATCGTGTCCTGGCAGAAGGCCATCACCCTTCTCTTCCAGGGCAAGGTCGAGGTCATCGCCGTCTACGACCGGGAGATCCGCGGCGTCACGGTTCGGGTGAAGCTCCCCTCGGTGCTTCGTCTGCTCCGTCACGTCCGGATGAAACGTCCCTTCGCGGATGTTCCCTTTTCTCGCACCAACGTCTACGCCCGCGACGACCACCGCTGCCAGTACTGCGGACACCGCTTCTCGCCCGGCCAGCTCACATTCGACCACGTGATTCCCGTGGCCCGCGGGGGACACAAGGGCTGGGACAACATCGTGACCTGCTGCATCCCCTGCAACCGCCTCAAGGGCGATCGCACCCCCGAGGAGGCGAGCCTCCGCCTCATTCGAAAACCCCGCCGTCCGGATGCATTGCCCTCCCTGACTCTGAGCCTGGGCCTGCACCGCGCTCCCGAGAGCTGGCGGGACTACCTCTTTTGGGACCTCTCCTGGGATCGGGGCTGACCCTTCGGGTCGCCTCCGTCAATGGGCCTCACCGGCAACCTCAAGACGATGGCCCTCCCCGACATCCTTCAGTGGATCGCGGGTGGACAAAAGACGGGCACCCTGCACATCGAGCGGCGTTCGATCCAGAAGCGCATCGTGGTGCGGGACGGCCTCATCTTCTCCTCCTGGTCCAACGACCCGCGTGAATCGCTCGGCCAGTTCCTAATCCGTCTCCGCCTGGTCACGGAGGAGCAGCTCTTCAAGGCCCTCCTCGCCCAGGAGGAAAAGGGGCGGCTCATCGGGTCCGTGCTCGTCTCCGAGGGGGTGCTCAATGAGGAGGACCTGCGGATCGCCCTCAAGGCCAAGGCGGAGGAGACGATCTACGACCTGTTCCTGTGGCCGGAGGGCCAGTTCGAGTTCAAGGAGGGCGAGTTCCCGCAAAACGTCCTAATCCATTTCGAGAGCCAGGTCACCCCCGTGATCCTGGAGGGGATCCGGCGGGTGGACGAGTGGGCAAGGATCAAGGCCGTCCTGCCCTCCATGGCCCTCACCCTCCACGTCCGGGGGGCGCCGGTTGATATCGACGACCCCGTGCAACGCCAGGTCCTGGGCCTGGCCGCGTCCGGCAGGACCTTGGCCGAGATCAGCCTCGAGCTGCGGCGGTCGGAATTCGAGACCGCGGCCCTCGCCTTCGACCTCCACAGCCGGGGGCTGGTGACGGTGGACCAGGTTCGGGAAGAGGGCCCCAATCCCGATCCCGTCGGGGCCATCCAGGGCCTGCTCGGCCTCGCCTACCAGCGGCTCCAGGAGAAGCGCTTCGAGGCCGCGATTCAGTCCTACGAGGAGGTCCTCGCCCTCGACCGCCTGAACCAAAATGCCAAGAAGGGGATCATCGCGGCGGTGGAGGCCCGCAGCCGCGAAAAGGCGCTGCGGTCCATTCCCCTCACTAAGGTGCCCGTCCTTGCGATGGACCTCGCGTCCCTGACCCGTGAGAACTTCGACCCCCACGAGGGGTTTGTGCTCTCCCGGGTGAACGGGCAATGGGACGTACAGTCGATCCTCAAGCTCTGCCCCATGTCGGAAGAAGACGCCCTCCTCATCTTCTCGCGCCTGCTCGAGCGGAAGGCGATCGCGCTGAAGGACGCCTGAGGGGAGGCCCCGGCACCCGCCGTTCGCCCCCCCGCCGATAATGGCTCGTCAGGTACGCCCCGCCCCCCCGCGAAACGGGATCCCCATGTCGCGCGCGACCGCCCGCCAGAAGGGCAAGCCCACGGCCAGAAGCGCGAGGAGGGCCGCGGCCACGGCGATGGCCTCCAGGCTCTCGCGACCCTCCGGAGACCAATAGACGTCGGCCAGCCGCAGCCAGAGGGCGAACTCGTCCAGGGTCAGGGCCAGGGCCACGCCGTAGACAAGGGCCAGGCGGAGGTGCCACGCGGGTGCGCGCGTGGCCAGGGCCCCGAAGCCCACCAGCATCAGGAGCAGGATGCCCCAGAAGAGGTGGTGGATGTGGAGGCCGCTCTTGGTGACGAGATCACGAAAAGGGAGGATGTGATAGTGGATGCAGTAGGTGACGCCCCTGACTACGGCCAGAGTCAGGAGAAAAGCGAGCAGGGCGCGGATCGCGATCTGCCGGCTCAGGCTGAGGTGTTGATGGTAGTGCTGACGCAGGCGCCCGGTGACCCTCATGGATTTCGAGGCCTCTCCCCCCTTTTGCACCATCCGATCCTATAAATCTAACCGAGCGGTCAAGCAGCGACCACGATACCCCGTGCTTTCTTAGCGCGTCCTGGCGGTCCTCGGAACCGGAGCGAGCCGATGGCCGCGGGCAGTTGCCCTCGGGTCGCCCTTTTCATATCTGGCCATGCGAACGACCCTCATCGGCTCGCCCGGATCCGGGCGTCGCCGCACTTGGCGCCCGCGCCCTTCTCAGCGAAGACAGTGGCTCACGAGAAGCCGACGGGTGTATGCTGTCAAGGACCGCAGAGCCCCAGGGAGATCTTGCCCCAAACACATTCGCAGAGGCTGACATGAGAAAGCTTACGAGCCTTGTTGGTTTCGCGTTGATCTTCTGTGTCTCCGCTCTTGCGCAGCACCGCGGTGGCGCGGAGCAGTCTGGCCAGCAACGCGTCGGCCACGGATACATTCCTCCGCGCGGCCCCGCGCCTGTTCACAATCCACCGGCCACTCGTGCGCCTAGCCGACAACCCAGCGGCGAGAATCGTGGCGCAAACCCGCAGCAGAATCAGCCCCCCGAGCAGCGTCGCACCTTCCGCGATCAACCCCAACATCCCGAGGCTCCACACGTCCATCCTTCCGATGGGCAGTGGATCGGCCATGATTCCGGTCGCAACGATCCTCACTACCACCTTGATCATTCCTGGGAGCACGGGCGCTTTACCCTCGGCTTCGGGCCCCGCTACGTTTATCGGATCGAGGGAGGGAACCGCGAGCGATTCTGGTTCGAGAACTCTTACTTCCAGGTCGCACCCTACGATTATGACTACTGCACCGATTGGGACTGGAGAAATGACAACATCGCGATCTACGAAGATCCCGATCACGACGGCTGGTATCTGGCCTACAACGTGAGGCTCGGCACCCACGTCCACGTTCTCTACTTGGGGCCAGGCTAGCGGCGGGAAGCAAAGCGGCCTAGGCTTCTCTCCTGCGGGCGCCGGCGCGGCGTGAGGCGAGGAGCTGGACCCGGCCGCCGAGCGTTCCCGCAACGACCAACCGCTTTGAGAAGCTGCGTCGAACCGCGGGCATTTCGCTGCGCTGACTCACGATTTGCCGGTGAGTGGAGTCGTGCGTAACGTGACCGAACGCCGAAACCGCGTCCGTCATTTCTTCGCCGGCCTCGGGCCCGGACTCATTACCGGGGCCGCTGATGACGACCCCTCGGGGATTTCGACCTACTCGGTCGCGGGAGCGTCGTTCGGATACGGGTTTCTGTGGACGGCGCTCTTCTCCTTCCCTCTCATGGTCGCGGTCCAGCTCATGTGCGCCCGCCTCGGCATGGTGACGGGACGCGGCCTCGCAGGCGTCGTGCGCCGTCGTTATCCCCGATGGGTGCTCTGGGGAACCTGCGCGCTCCTCCTCGTTGCGAACATTATCAACATCGGCGCGGACCTCGCGGGCATGGCGGAGGCGACGGAGATGGTCAGCCACGTGAGCGCGAAGCTCTGGACGCCGGTGTTCGCCCTCGTGATCATCTCCTTCCTGTTCTTCACCGACTACCGGCACATCGCCCACATCTTCAAATGGCTCACCCTTGTGCTCTTCTGCTATGTGGTCACCGCCTTCCTCGTTCACCCGGAGCTAGCGCGCACCCTCCAAGCCACTTTCGTCCCCCAGGTGCGGTGGTCGCGCGACTCCCTGGCCACTCTCGTGGGCATCCTGGGCACGACCATCTCGCCTTACCTGTTCTTCTGGCAGGCTGCGCAGGAAGTCGAAGAGGATCGCAACCGAGGACGAACCACCCTGGCCCAGCGCCGCGGGGCCACGGATGGGGAGCTCAATCGCTCCTTCATCGACGTGATGACAGGGATGTTCTTCTCCAACTTCGTCATGTACTTCATCATCCTCACGACGGCCGTCACCCTTCATGCCCACGGCCAGAATCGGATCACCACGGCGCAACAGGCGGCCGAGGCCCTCCGCCCCCTGGCCGGGAACGCGGCTTACTGGCTCTTCACCCTCGGCATCATCGGCACCGGGATGCTCGGCGTACCCGTCCTGGCGGGAGGCTGCGCCTACGCGATTGGAGAGGCGGGCGCTTGGAGGGCGTCATTTTCCGACAAACCCCTGGGGCATGGGAAGCGCTTCTACGCGGTGATCTGCGTGGCCATGCTTGTCGGCCTCGCTCTCGACTTCCTGGGCCTCAACGCGGTCTCCATGCTCTTCTGGGCGGCGGTGATCAACGGGGTGCTGTCTCCTCCGCTGATCGCGGTCGTGGTGCTCCTGAGCAGCGACCAGAAGGTGATGGGCGATCGAGTTAGTCCTCGACTTCTGCGGTGGCTTGGCTGGGCGACGGCAGCGGTGATGACCCTCGCGGCAGGCGGCATGTTCTGGACGTGGAACTCGTGAGGCTGTGTCACCGCCGGTTGCCCGAGCCGGCGATGGGGTGTGGGAAGCCTCCGCCTAGGCCGATAACCACAACCCTTGGCCACCGTGCACGCCGGGAGCAGGCGTCCAGCATGCGCCCGCGAGAGGCATGAGGACGACCGCCCGAACGTCCTCCGTCATGTCCAGGAATACCACCCGAGGAGGCTACGACTAGAGCCCACGCCCAATCACGGGGGCGATCTGGCGCAGCTCTCGGACCAGGGCCCCGAACATGTCGGGGGTGATGGACTGGGGGCCGTCGGAGAGGGCGCGGCCGGGGTCGTGGTGGACTTCGACCATCAGTCCGTCCGCCCCCACCGCCACCGCGGCCCGGGAGAGGGGGGTCACCTTGTCGCGCCGCCCGGTGCCGTGGGAGGGGTCGACGAGGATGGGCAAGTGGCTCAAGTCCTTCACCGCCGGCACCACCGAGAGATCGAGGGTGTTGCGCGAGAAGTCGGAGAAGGTGCGCACCCCTCGTTCGCAGAGCACGACCTCGTAGTTTCCCTCGGAGAGGATGTATTCCGCGGACATGAGGAACTCCTCGAGGGTGGCGGACATGCCCCGCTTCAGAATCACCGGCTTCTTGGCCCGGCCCGCGCGCTTCAGGAGGGAGAAGTTCTGCATGTTGCGGGCCCCGATCTGGATGGCGTCGGCGTAGCGTTCCACGAGGTCCATGCTCTCGCCATCCACGGCCTCCGTGACCACGGGGAGGCCCGTGGCCTCCCGGGCCTCGGCCAGGATCTTGAGCCCTTCCTCGCCGAGCCCCTGGAACGAGTAGGGGCTGGTGCGCGGCTTGAAGGCCCCCCCCCGCAGCAGTTGGGCCCCGCTCTCCCTGACCATGCGGGCCACGGTCAG
>DATMQU010000447.1:0-5678 GCA_035566715.1 Vicinamibacteria bacterium | reverse complement strand
CCCCATGCTTCTGAGGCATTCGGTGCCGCCCGCCATCGGTGCCCTGGGGTTGGCCGCCGTCTTCTCCGCCGAGATGAGCGCAGCGGACGCCGTGCTCTTCATGCTCTCCACGTCCATCGCGCAGGACCTCTACCGGCGCTTCTTCAACCCCAACGCTTCCGACGCTCGACTCCTCGCGGCGGCTCGCTGGGCCGCGTACCTTTCCGGTGGCGCCGCCATCGTCCTCGCGAGCATGCTACCCAACGTCATCGGCGCCTTGAGCGTCTTCTATACCTTGCTGACCGTGAGCTTGTTTGTCCCCATCGTAGGCGGCCTGCTCATCCGCGGGGCCGGTACCGCCGAGGCCTTGGTCGCGATCGCCTTGGGACTCACCGGTGCCTCGGCGGTTCATCTTGCGACCCCGGGTGGAGGGCAGGGGGCCTTCACGCCCGCCTGCGTGGGAACCCTTGCCGCCGCGGCCGGCTTCATCACGACCCGACTAGTACGCTTCTATTCGAGGACCAAGGCCTCGCCAATCTCTTGACCACCCTCCGGGATTGGAATGGAGACGGAAGTTCCCGGATCCGCGGGGTATACTGGTCTCGCACCAAGCAGGAAAGGAGAGTGTGATGGCGCGACCCGGTTGGGAAGGCGGCCCCATCGACATCGGCGGGGGCCGCAACGTGAGGATTGTGCTTCCCTCGGTGCCGCCCAATCTGCTGCGCCTGGTCCTGGCCGCGGCCGCCCTCCTCATCGTGCTCGTGACCGGCTACTACCAGGTCGAACCCGATGAAGTGGGCGTCGTCCAGCGCTTCGGGCGGTTCGTCCGCACCTCGGATCCGGGCCCTCACATCAAGATTCCCTTGGGCGTCGAAACGGTGACCAAAGTTCCCGTTCAGGCGACCCTCAAGATGGAGTTCGGCTTCCGCACCGAAAGGCCGGGGATCAAGTCCACCTTCGCCCCCCCCACCCCGGAGACCGTAGGCGAGTCCGTCATGCTCACGGGCGACCTCAACGTGGCAGTGGTGAAGTGGATCGTGCAATACCGGATCCGGGATCCGAAGAAGTTTCTCTTTCACGTGCGGGATGTCCCCCTGACCTTTCAGTACATGTCCGAAGCCGCCATGCGCCAAGTCGTGGGAGACCACAGTGTGGACGAGGTTTTGACCATCGGGCGAGAGGCCGTGGCGCTTCAGGCCAAGGAGGAGTTGCAACGGCTGTGTGACCTGTACGGCATCGGCATCGTAGTCCAGCAGCTCATCCTTCAAGACGTGAACCCCCCGGACCCGGTCAAGGCCGCCTTCAACGAGGTGAACCAGGCCATCCAAGAGAAGGAGCGTTCTATCAATGAGGCCTGGGCCGACTATAACAAGTCCGTGCCCCGCGCCAAGGGGGAGGCCGATCAGGCGGTGAGGGCGGCCGAGGGGTACGCCCTGGAGCGTGTCAACAACGCCGAGGGAGACGCCAAACGCTTTGACGCCCTATACGAGGAATACCGCAAGGCTCCCGCCGTGACCCGGAAGCGGATCTACCTCGAGACCATGCGAGAGCTCCTCCCGAAGCTCGGCCGGAAGCTGCTCTTGGATGAGAAGGTCAAGGGCATTCTTCCCCTCCTTCAGCTCGATGGCGAGCGGAGAGAGGTGAAGCCGTGAGGAATCCCCTGACCCTGTTCGCGGCCGCGGTCGTGGTCGTCCTCCTCTTCTCCTCCGTCTACACGCTCTCTGAAACCGAGCAGGCGATCCTCACCCAGTTCGGGCGGCCGGTGGGAGGATTGATCACGGACCCGGGCCTGCATATGAAGGTCCCCTTCATCCAGGATGTCCACCGGTTCGACAAGCGCTGGCTCGAGTTTGACGGCGACGCCCGTGAGATCACGACCAAGGACAAGAAGTACATCTGGGTGGACTCCTACGCCCGCTGGCGTATCGCGGACCCCCTACGGTTCTATCAAGCGGTACGGGACGAGCGGGGCGCTCAGAGTCGGCTTGACGACATCGTAGACGGGGAGACGCGCAACGCCGTGGCCTCCTTCGACCTCATCGAGCTCGTACGCTCCAGCAATCGTCCCTTCCAGACCACGGAGGAGCTGGAGGGGATCGGGGCCGCGGAGGCCATGGCCAAGATCAGCGCCGGGCGGGGCCAGATCGCCCAGACCATTCTGGAGAAAGCCGCCAAGATCACCCCCGAGTTCGGTATCGAGCTCGTCGATGTCCGCTTTCGCCGCATCAATTACGTGGAAACCGTGCAGCAGAAGGTGTTCGAGCGGATGATCTCGGAGCGGAAGCGAATCGCGGAGCGGAGCCGCTCCGAGGGCCAAGGACGCGCGGCGGAGATCCGCGGCGAGAAGGAGCGGGACATTCTGGCCGCCACCTCGGTGGGATACAAGAGCGCACAGGCACTGAAGGGGGCCGCCGACGCCAAGGCCACGGCCATTTACGCGAAGGCCTATGGCAAGGACGCGGACTTCTACCAATTCTCGAAGACCATGGAGACCCTGAACAAGAGCCTCGACGACAAGGCGTGGCTGATCCTGTCCTCGGACTCCGACCTCCTCCGATACCTGAAAGGGGCGGAGGCACGCTAGTTCCGTTACTCCCGCGGCCCCAACCGGCGCGAGCGCTTGCGGAGGGATGAGGGACCGGAGCCGACCTCTCAGATCAAGCCGGGTTCCCGCGGGAGGGCCGGCGCTCCGCCACCACCGTCACCTGCATTTCCTTGGCGAGATCCACGACCCTCATGGCGGTGTGCCGCTTGTTCAGCGCGGGGATGAAGCGCTTGGGGGGCCTGGCCAGGAAGATCTGAGTCACCCCATTGCGGCGTGCAAAGTCCACCAGGGTCTTGGCCTCGTCCCTCCCCTCCAGCACATGGGTCTCGATGTGCAGCTTGCGCGCGAACTCCAGATGCCGCTCGAGCGCTTCGCGGGTCTCCTTGGGCAGCTCCCCAATGCCGCCCGAGACCAAGACCGAAACCGCAAAGCAGTCGGCCTTTAGGTAATCGGCGACCCGTCGGCCACGCCGGATCAGGCCCACGGTGGCCAGCGACTCCGTCAAGTGAATGAGAATCCGCTCCGGGACTTCGGCCGTTGACGTGGCGGACAAGGAGCTGGGCCGGGGGCCGGGGGGCGGGGCATCGAGATCGGCGGCGTCTCGCTGCCGTACATCGATTTCGTGGGCGGTCTGCCGAAGCGCCATCTCGCGTAGTGCGGCCAGCGTGGATTCCTTGAAGAAATTCTCCATGGCGCGCTCAGCCTTGTCGGGGCCATACACCGCGCCGCGCTCCAGTCGATTGAGAAGGGCTCGCGGAGGCAGGTCGATCAGGATGATCTGGTCCGCCTCCTTCACCACCCAATCCGGAATCGTCTCCCGAACCTGAATGCCGGTGATCTCGCGCATCTGGTCGTTGAGGCTTTCCAGATGCTGAACGTTCATGGTCGTGAGCACCTCGATGCCGGCCTCGAGCAGCATGATCACGTCTTCCCATCGCTTGGTTCGAGCCGAACCCGGCACGTTGGTGTGCGGGAATTCGTCGACGGCGCAGATCTCGGGGTGCCGCGCGAGAATGGCGTCCGTGTCCATCTCCTCGCACTCGTGCCCGCGGTACTCCATGCACCGCCGGGGGATGACTTCCAGGCCCGCAAGCTTGGCGATGGTGTCCTGCCGGCCGTGCGGCTCAAAGTAGCCGACCACCACATCATGCCCCTGCGCCTTCAGCTGTTGGGCTTCCTCCAGCATCCGGAACGTCTTCCCGACGCCCGCGGCATACCCTAGGAAGACCTTGAGCCGGCCCTTCCTGGTCGTGGCGACCTCTCCCGCCTGGCTCATGGATGGGGGAATATCCGGACGTCGATCCCGTCCCCTCCCAAGATCAGGCGCTCGACGGGGTTGGGTCTCAGGCGGCTCATCCAACCGGCCTCCTGGCTGTGGCCCACGAAGATCTGGGTGATGCCGTGCTTGGCCGCAAATTCCAGAATGGCCCGGATGGGATCCGCGGCCCGCAGGATCTCGACGTGCGCCTTGGCCTCGCGGGCGCAGGCCAGATTCTGCGCGAGCACTTGTTCATCCGCGGGGCTCGATTGCGGCTGCTCAACGTAGATCACATGGAGATCGCCATGGAAACGGTCGGCCTGACGGCGCCCGCCATGGATCATCACGCTCGCGTTCGACCGGGGGGTGATGCACACGAGAATCCGTTCGTGGGGTCCATAGGCCTGTTCGATCCCCTGTCGGCGGAGGTAATCCTCGAGCTGCTGATCGACCACCTCGGCCGCGAGGACAAGGGCGATCTCACGCAACTGCGACAGCTGCCGCTCCGCTTTAGAGGGGTCCACGGCCGGGTCCCCCCCCTGTAAATAGCGGGTGACGCAATACTCCGGGGGAGCGTCCACGACTTCGATTTCGTCGGCCGTCCTGAGGAACGACTCCGGAACGGAGTCGGTCGCGGACTTGCCCCGGATGGCCTCTACCGCTGCCTGTCTCTCCTTGACGTACTGCAGGTTGATGGCGGTGACGACGGAGATGCCGGCCGCCAGGAGCTCTTCCACATCCTGCCACCGCTGAGCGTGCTTGCTGCCGGGGGGGTTCCGGTAGGCGAGACCATCGATCAGACAGACCTGCGGATGCCGGCCAAGCACAGCCGGGAGGTCGATGGCGGAGCTTCCCAGATCGGTACGGGGGGGAATGACTTCGAAGCCTTGCAGCAGGTCTTTAACATCCGCCGGAGCCGAGGGCTGGGTGGCCGCGACCACGACGTCCTGGCCGCGCTTCTTGCGCCGGCGGCCCTCGTCCAGCATCCGGAACGACTTACCGACCCCCGAGGCATATCCCAAGAAGACCTTGAGCTTCCCCCGGAGCCGGTGCCGCTCCTCCGCCTCCACTCGCTTGAGAAATTGCTCTGGGCTGGGGCGGCGATAGTCACTGTCGGGCATATCTCCCTAGCCTATCCTCATTCCCCCGCTCCCGGCCACCCCCGTGGAGAGGCCGCCCCGCTGCCTTGACGCGAGCCGGAACGGTGGATAGTCTGGGCCGGCAAGGCGGACGCCACCCGCACACTTAGGCAGAGCCCGCTCCGCACGACATCGGGGACTGAGCCCGTGAAACTCTCCCTCGGGACCACCCTCGGCCCGTACGAGATCGCCGGCCTGCTCGACACCGGCGGTATGGGCGAAGTCTACCGTGCCCGCGACTTGCGCCTGGGCCGTGATGTCGCGGTCAAGATCATCCGGGACGGCGCGAGCGCCCAGGCCGGCATGCTCGAACGCTTTGAGCTCGAGGCCAAGCTGACCGGGCGGCTCAACCACCCCAACATCCTCGCCATCCATGACGTGGGAACGCACGACGGTGCGCCGTATCTGGTCATGGAGCTGCTGGAAGGAGAGACGCTCGCGGCCTCCCTAGTCCGGGGAGCGCTCCCGCCCCGCAAGGCCCTCGACCTCGCCCTCCAGATCGCGACCGGCCTAGCCGCGGCCCATGCCAAGGGCGTCATCCACCGCGATCTGAAGCCCTCCAACATCTTCCTGACCAAGGACGGTCAGGTCAAGATCGTCGATTTTGGACTGGCCGAGCCCTTGGTCTCCACGACCCCCCCCGACAGCTCGAGCGCGGCGACCTCCCCCGTCCTCGCGAGCCCGGAGCGGGTGATGGGAACCGCCTCCTACATGTCCCCCGAGCAGGTCCGGGGCGAGGTCGCGGATCAGCGCAGCG
>DATMQU010000446.1:0-15114 GCA_035566715.1 Vicinamibacteria bacterium | reverse complement strand
CGCCTTCGCCCTCTCGGAGGCCGCGATCTCCGCCTTCGCCTTCGTGAGCGTGCCCCTCATCTACGGCGTCCTCTATCTCCGCCTCGGCGAACGCCCTCTGCCCTCGGGGGCGGCGGCCGCCGTCCTCTTCCTCACCCTGCTCTGGCCCACGTTCTTCATGGGCCTGTCCCTGCCCCTTCTGGCCCGCGTTCTCACGGAGGATGCGCCGCGCTCGGCGGAGCGGATCGGCGCCCTCTACGGCTGGAACACCCTGGGCGCCGCCGTGGGCGCTCTGACCACGGTGTGGATCCTGGTCCGCGCCCTCGGCTTCGCGGGAGCGATCCTGGTGGGGGCGCTCTTGAACCTGGCCTGCGCGGCGGCCGCGCTCCTTCTGGCGGGTCGGGCGGGGGCGGCCGAGAAGACTCCACCCCCGCCGGCGGGGGCGGCTCCCTCCGAGCGGACTTTTCGCCTCCCCGGCTGGATCGCCCTCTACGCCCTCTCCGGCTTCCTCGCCCTGTCCCTGGAGATCCTTTGGTTCCGCCTGCTCGGCACCCTCCTCAAGTCGAACTCCTTCACGTTTGCGACCCTGCTCGCGATCTACCTGGGCGGCCTCGGGCTCGGGGCCCTTCTGGCCAGCCGGTGGGCGCGCCGCGCGCGGCGACCGGCCCTCAGCTTCCTCCTGCTGCAGTCGGCCATCCCCCTCTATGCCGGCCTCTCCCTCGGCCTCCTCACCTACGGGCTCCCCCGCCTTGCCCTCCTGCGCCCGCTCGCGGATTACTTGGGCGCCTACGAGACCCTCGAGCTGGCCGCCGCCGTCCGTGCCCTCCAGCGCTTTGCCCTGCGGGCGGGGAGTGTCGCCCCCTTCACCCGCGACCTGGCCCGGCAGTTCGCCCTGCTCTACGGGGCGGTCCCCCTCTACCTCATCGGCCCCCCCACCCTCCTCATGGGGATGAGCTTCCCCTACCTCCAGCGGGCGGTCCAGACCGACCTCGCTTTCCTGGGGCGCCGGGTGGGCTGGCTACAGACCTCCAACATCGTGGGCTCCATGATCGGAGCCGGCCTCACCGGCGTCTTTCTGCTCCACGGGCTCGGTACCGCCTGGACCCTGCGCCTGCTCGTGGCCCTGGGCGCCGTCTTTCTCCTCCTCTTGGCACGGGCGCGCTGGCCCGCGGACGCCCGGCCGCGGCGGCTCGGCTACCTCGGCGCCCTCCTCGTGACCGGCGTGACCGCGCTCGCGAGCCCCTCCCCGGCCATCCTCTGGGCTCGGCTCCACGGCACGAGCCCCGAACGCGTGCTCTTCGCGGAGGACGGGTCCGGCCTGGCCCTCCTCAAGGAGGAGCGAGAGGGGAGTCGGGAGAGTACCGTGGTCTACGTGAACGGCCTCGGCCAGAGCTCGCTCCCCTACGGCGGCTACCACACGCTGCTGGGGGCGCTCCCCGCCATGCTCCATCCGCGCCCGGACCAGATCGCCATCATCGGCCTGGGCTCGGGGGACACCCTCTTTGGGGCCGCCGGGCGGCCGGAGACGACCCGCGTCGATTGCATCGAGATCGTAGCCTGCCAGCTCCGGACCCTCGAACGGCTCCCCCCAAGGCGGTACCCCGGGCTCGATCTCCTCCTCCGCGACGGGCGGGTGCGCTACCTGTTCGCGGACGGCCGCTCCTCCCTGATGCGCGGGCGGGAGCGCTACGACATCATCGAGGCGGACGCCTTGCGGGCGGGATCCGCCTACTCGGGAAACCTGTACTCCCGCGAGTACTTCGAGCTCCTGC
The DNA here is from genome assembly GCA_035566715.1 of Vicinamibacteria bacterium. GTDB lineage: Bacteria > Acidobacteriota > Vicinamibacteria > Fen-336 > Fen-336 > DATMML01. Next base: position 13,363 of record DATMQU010000446.1, on the reverse strand, counting down.
GGCGGCGCCTGCGCCCGGGCGGTTTCGGTGTGACCTGGGCGCCCACCCGCCGCGTGCGCGACACCTTCGTGAGCGTCTTCCCCCACGTGCTCAAGTTTCAGGACACCCTCATCGGCAGCAACGAGCCGATGGCCTTCGACCGGGACGCGGTCTTGACCCGCATGCGCGACCCCTTTGTCCGTTCCCACTACGGTCGGGCCGGGATCGACCTGGAGGAGCTCCTGGGCGAGACCCTGGAGCGGGGCCCGACCGTAGTGGGCCCCGAAGCCGACCGTACGTCCCTCACCGACATCAACACCGACCTCTTTCCGCGGGACGAGTACTTGGCCTCGGAGAGCTTCCGGGCGGGGGCGGAGGAGCGGCGGCCGCCTCAGGGAAGAGCGGGCCGGTAGTCGGGGGAGCGGGCCGCGCCGGGCCCAAAGGTCACCCGCCAGGATCTTCCGTCCGCGAGGGCTTGGCGGTAGACGACCCACTCCCCGGTGATGTTGGAGGCGAAGGCGATCTCGGCCCCGTCCGGGGAGTAGACGGGGTCGTAGTTGAGGGCGGGCCAGTCCACGAGCGCTCGCTCCTCCCCGCGGGCGAGGTCGTGCTCGACGAGCCGGCTCGTGGGGCGCCGGTGGCCGCGGCTCACGTACACGACCTTGCCCCCGTCGCGGCTGAACCGCGGTTCGCAGCCCCCCGAAGTCAGGCCGGAGAGCCGCCGGACCTCGCCCGTGGCCACCACCACGAGGTAGATCTGGTGCCCGATGTGGACGTTGGAGGAGAAGACGATCCGCCCCCCGTCGGGGCTCCAGTGGGGGTTGCCCAGGATGGAGTCCTTTCCATGCCGGACCAAGACCCGCGCCTCCCCCGTGGCCCTCTCCAGGATCCACAGGCACTGGGACCCATCGGCGTCGGAGAGGAAGGCGATGCGTTTCCCGTCCGGGGAGGGGTCGGCCTGGGATTCCGTGTGGGCGTTGCTGCGCACTCGCCGCGGCTCCCCTCCCCCCGCCGGGACCTCCCAGAGCTGGGGCCGGCCGGACCGCTCGGAGGTGAAGAGGACGGCCCGCCCGTCGGGCGTCCAGCGGGGCAGGGTGTCGTCCCCGGGGGGCAACAGGAGGGGACGCTCCACGCCTCCCCCCGCGGGGACGAGGTAGAGGCCGGCGTGGTCGCCCAGGGTCCGCTCGTAGACGATCTCCCCCGCCCCGGGGCCGGCGGAGGTGGGGGGGGCTACGGCGGCCGCGCCGCGGCAGCCCGCCGGCCCCAGGAGAAGGGCGGCCCCCAGGGGCAAAAAGCTCCGGCTCAGTCCCCCTCCGCCACCGCCGGGCCCAGGGTGCCCTTGGCCCGGGCGATGAGGGCGGCCTTGATGAAGCCGTCCAGGTCCCCGTCCAGCACCCTCGCCACGTCCCCCACCTCGAATTTCGTCCGGTGGTCCTTGATCATCTGGTAGGGGTGCAGGACGTAGGAGCGGATCTGGCTGCCGAAGGCGATGTCCTTCTTGGCCGCCTCCACCGCGTCCAGCTTGGCCCGCTGCTTCTGCCGCTCCAGATCATAGAGGCGGGCCTTCAACACCTTCAGGGCCACGTCGCGGTTGCGGATCTGGCTGCGCTCGTTCTGGCAGGAGACCACGATGCCGGTGGGCAGGTGGGTGATGCGCACCGCGGAGTCGGTCACGTTCACGTGCTGGCCCCCCGCCCCGCTCGAGCGGTAGGTGTCGACGCGGAGGTCCTTCTCCTGGATCTCGATCTTGATGTCTTCGTCGATCTCCGGCCAGACGAAGACGGAGGCGAAGGAGGTGTGGCGGCGGGCCCCGGAGTCGAAGGGGCTGATCCGCACCAGTCGGTGCACCCCCACCTCCGTCGAGAGATAGCCGAAGGCGTACTCTCCCTGCACGAGCACGGTGGCGCTCTTGATGCCCGCCTCCTCCCCCGGCTGGATGTCGGTGATGTCCCGCTTGAATCCCTGGCCGTCGCACCAGCGCAGGTACATGCGGAGGAGCATCTCCGCCCAGTCCTGGCTCTCCGTTCCCCCCGCTCCGGAGTTGATGGAGAGGATGGCGTTGGCGCGGTCGTGCTCGCCGCCCAGCATCTTCTGGAACTCCGCCCCCTCGATCGTCGACTCGAAGGCGGCCAGCGAGGCCTGGAGTTCCTTTTCCGCGTCCTCCCCCGCCTCCAGCCACTCCAGGAGGACGCGGGTGTCGTCTTCCTGCCTCTGCAGGCGTCGCAGGAGATCCAGGTCGGCCTCGATGCGCTTGCGGCGCTTCTGGACGGTCTGGGCGGCCTCCTGGTCCTTCCAGAAGTCGGGCCCCGACATCTTCTCCTCGAGGCGGGCGAGCTCGCCCTTCAGCTTGTCCTGCTCAAAGATAGCCGCGGATGTCCGCGGCCCTCGCGACCAGCTGATCGAACCGCTGCGAAACCTCTTGGGTCAATCGCAATGACGCCTCCCGCTCCTTATCTTACCGTCAGGTGCGCTTTCGCAGCGCGGTCAGGCTCGCGGCCGCGGCCAGGCAGGACCAGGCGAACACGTCGCCGTAACGGGAGTAGAAGGTCCGGCCGGGCACGATGGGCACATCCCGCACGAGAACCGTGCGCTCGAAGAGCCGGGTGGGCTCGAGCACGCGCCCCCGGGGATCCACCACCGCGGTAATGCCGGTGTTGGCGGCCCGCACCAGGTACTTGCCGTTTTCCACCGCCCGGAAGGTGGCCATGGCCAGGTGTTGGTAGGGGGCGGAGGTGCGGCCGTACCAGGCGTCGTTGGTGATGTTGACCAGGAGATCCGCCCCCTGGGCCGTGAAGCGCCGCACCAGCCCCGGGAAGATGGCCTCGTAGCAGATGAAGGCCCCCAGCCGGTGACCGTCGGCCGTGCTCACCACGGGCTCGCTCCCGGGCGTGAAGTCGGAGACCTGCTCCACGAGCTTGGCCGCGAAGCGCCCCCCCAGGGTGAGGAGGGGCTGCAGGGGCACGTACTCTCCGAAGGGAACGAGGTTGATCTTGTGGTAGCGGAGGGCGAGCCGCCCATCGGGGGTGAGCAGCTTGGCCCCCACTAAGACGCGGGAGCTGCCGCCTTGCTCGTCTTCGCGGTCGTCGTTTCCAAAGAGCAGGTAGATCCCCCGCCGCCGGACGAGCTCCTGGAGGTCCGCGGCCAGAGCGGGGGTGCGGTCGTAGTAGAAGGGCACCGCCGATTCTGACCAAACGATGAGGCGCGCCCCGCGGTCGGCCGCCTCTTCCGTGAGCTGGACGTGGCGGACGACGTTCTGCTGGGCGTTCTCCGGATCCCATTTCTCCTCTTGGAGGATGGCGGCCTGCACGAGCCCCACCCGCAGGCGGCCCGCCTCCGGGAGGGGCCGCGAGAGAACAAGAGTGCCCTGGAGCCAGACCAGGCCCAGGAGGAGGGGAAGGGCGAGGGCGGCCGCCCGCCGCGGGCGGGGGCGGCTCTCGACGGCCACATAGGCGAGGAGCGCGGAGGACAGGGCCACCAGGAAGGAGACGCCGTAGACCGCGGTCACGGCCGCGATCTGGATGAAGGGGAGGTGAAGGTGCTGGCTGTAGCCGAGCAGGCACCAGGGGAAGTTGAAGAAGGTGTGCGTGCGCAGGATCTCGGTGCCCACCCAGGCAAGCGGCGACAGGAGGAGGGCCTTGGGCCCCATCGCCTGGAGCCAGCGCGACACCACGAGCGCAAAGAGGGAGGGGAAGAGGGCCACCGCCGCGCAGAGCAGGCCCATGATCGCGATGCCCACGGGCAGGGCGAGCCCGCCATACTGGATGACGACCAGGGCCGTCCAGTAGAGGAGCCCCAGGGAGGAGACCGCACCCGTCAGATAGCCGAGGCGGAAGGCCCGCCCCCCGGCGGCTCCGGGCAGGGCGATCAGGAGGGGCGCCAAGGCCACCCAGGCGACCGCACCATGGCCGAACTTCGGGAAGGAGAGGGCGAGGAGGACGCCGGAGAGGACAGCCAGGCCCTCCCGCCGAGGGAACGGTCTCAAGAATCGGCCCTTGCGACCTCCCCCGCCCCCGCCGGGGATCCGTGCCGCCCGGCCACCTCCTCCGCGTTGAAGGAGGAGCGCACGAAGACCCCGGAGTAGACGGTGGGAAAGCCCAGCCCGCGTGCCCTCTCGTCGAACCGCCGGAAGCCCTCGGGGGCGATGTAGCGGTCGACGGGAGCGTGGTTACGCGTCGGCCGGAGGTACTGACCGATGGTGACGATGTCCACCCCCGCCGACCGCAGGTCGAGCAGGACGCAGTCCACCTCGTCGTCCGTCTCGCCCAGGCCCACCATGAGGCCGCTCTTGGTGAGCTGGCCCTGCCGCTTGGCCTCGGCCAGGAGGCGCAGGCTGCGCGCATAGCCCCCCTGGGGCCGCACGCGGGGGAAGAGGCGGGGGACGGTCTCGATGTTGTGGTTGAAGACGTCGGGGCGGGCCCGGAGGACCGTGGCCAGAGCCTCCGCCTCGCCCTTGAAGTCGGGCACGAGCACTTCCACCTTGGACCCGGGAAGGCGGTCCCGCAGCGCGCCGATGGCGGCCGCGAAGTGGGCGGCCCCCCCGTCCCGGAGGTCGTCCCGGGCCACCGCGGTCAAGACCACGTAGCGGAGGCCAAGGCGGGCCGCCGCTTCCGCCACCCGCGCGGGCTCGCCGGGGTCGGGGGGCAACGGCCGGGCGGTGGCCACCGAGCAGTAGGCGCAGCGGCGGGTGCACCGGTCGCCCAGGAGCATGAAGGTGGCGGTGCCGCGCGAGAAGCACTCGCCCAGGTTCGGGCAGCGGGCCTCCTCGCAGACGGTGGTGAGGCCCTGCTGCCGGAGGAGCACGCGCAGGCCCCGGGCCGCGGGGAGAAGGGGGCTCCCTTTGCGGGCCCACGGCGGGAGCCGCAGAGCCGGGGGAGCGAGGGCGCTCACTGCTGCTTGACGATGAAGGGCTTGAACTTCTCCTGATCCCGCAACTTCACTTCCGTCCGCTCCGCATCCGAGCGAGTGGTGAAGCTGCCCACCCGCACGCTGAAGAGCCCCGCGCTGTCTCCTTCCGGCGAGACCACGTACGCGTAGAAGCCCTTCTCCTTGAGGTGCGCGACCACGGACTCGGCCGTGGCCTTGTCCTTCAGGGCCACGACCTGGATCGTGAACGCGGCGGCCTTGCCGGCGGGGGCCGCCTTCGCCGCCGCAGACGGCTCCGGGACAGGCTTGGCGGGCGCCGGCTTGGGCTCGATGCGGGGCGGCGTAGCCGCGACGGGTGGAGCTACCGCAGGAGCGGGGGCGGGCGCGCTCTTCGCCGCCACCTTGGCGGTCGAGGGCTTGGGGCCGGCGGGCGGGCCGGAGCTGGCCGGCCCCGCCTTGGTTCGGTCCAGGGTGTCGTCGGTCTTTTCCGCCTCCAGCCGCTGAGCGTAGGTGAGGTCGCGGGCCGCGGGGGGAGCCGCGGCCTTGGCCGGCGCCTCCTCCGGCACCACGCGCTCCTCCTGCACGGGGCGCGCAGCCAGCACCTCGCCCCCGCCGGAGTCCACGCCTTTGCCCACCATCACCCCGGCCAGGAAGCTCAGGATGAGCCCCGTCGCCCCGGCCATGAAGTAGAAGACCAGTTGCTTGTTGGTGAGCTGGATCTCGTAGTAGTAGTCGTCTTGAGCCATTGCCTCTCCGCTCTTGTCGCCGGGGGTCAGCCCCCCAGCTTCCGGAACCCGTCCCTGATGATCCCGGAGACCACCGCCTCCTCCTCTGCCCCGTGCCGCTCCCGCACCCCGAGCTGGATGGCGCCCACCAGCTCGTTGAGCCCCGCCAGCATGAGGCTCTTCCTCTGGTCCGGGGGTAGGTCGGCCACGTTGGCCAGCATCTGATCGTAGTCGGCCCGGCCGTACTGCTTCAGGTCCAAGCCGTAGAACAGCGTCTCGTAGCGGCCGGAGACCCGCTGCAGGGCCGCGGCCACGAAGTCGTCCACGTCGTCCCCGCTCCGTCCGCGCAGGAAGGCGTAGATCCGGCTCAGCATCTGGTTGAACTTCTCGACCACGCCCTCCAGGTCCATCTCCCGCTCCCGCGCGAGCACGCCCGCCCCCGCCGCTACTGCCTCTTCGGCCTGGCCGCGCCGGATGACGCCCAGAACCTGGAGCGCCCACAGGATGCGGCACGTCTCCAGGTTAGAGAGATAGGAGACCTGGCAGATTTGCTCCACCGAGGCCCGGCCGCTGACATGGGTCAGGACTTCCTGCTCCTCGTCGGTGAGCTCGAGCTTGTGGAGGACCTCCGTGCTGCCGGTGGGAACGGGAACGGAGTCGATGGTGCCGATCCCCCGATAGATGAGGCCCCAGGAGCGGGTCCGGCGGATGCCCTCCAGGATGAGGTTCTCCATCGAGAAGTTGAGGGTCACCACGTCGTCGAGTCCCGGCTCGCTCATGATCAGCACGTACTCGCCCCGCGTCCAGGTGAAGACGTCGAGCAGGATCTCCTTGACGTGCTGCTCCACCGCGGGGAGCAGGTCCTCCGGCTCGAGGGCCCCCATCTCCACCAGGACCGTCCCCAGCCGCCGGCCGGGCCGGATCATCTGGCTGGCCTCCAGGTATTGGCGGACCGTGATCTTGCCCTGCAGGAGCAGGCTCTCCCCCATGCGTTCGTCGGGGTTGCTGCTCTTGGCGTAGACCACCCGCCCCATGTGGAGGTACAGGCTCTTGGTGACCTGCCCGTTGCGGAAGGTGAGCACCCCCGTCTCCCCGCTGCCCAGCACGGACCGGAGAAGCTCGGGGACGCTGGAGTCCTCGATCTTGCCCCTCAGGGTCAGGCTGCTGCCTTCGGGCTCGGCCTCGGGCACTCTCATCGGTCGGTCATTTCTCCCTGCCCAGCGCCTTCATCCAGTCGATGGGCACGGGAAAGATGATGGTGGAGTTCTTCTCGGCCGCGATCTCGGTCAGGGTCTGCAGGTAGCGCAAATGCAGGGCCACGGGCTGAGCCTGCAACGTTGCGGCCGCTTCCGTGAGCTGCTTGGAGGCCTCCAGCTCGCCGGAGGCGTGGATGATCTTGGCCCGCTTCTCCCGCTCCGACTCCGCCTGCTTGGCCATGGCCCGCTGCATCTCCAGGGGAAGGTCCACGGCCTTGACCGCGACCTGGGTCACCTTCACCCCCCAGGGATCGGTGTGCTGGTCGATCACCTCCTGGAGCATGACCCCCAGCCGCTCGCGCTCGGAGAGCAGCTCGTCGAGGTGGGCCTGTCCCAGGATGCTGCGCAGGCTGGTCTGGGCTTCCTGGCTGGTGGCGTAGAGGAAGTTCTCGACCTGCACCACCGCCTTGAGCGGATCCACGACCCGGAAGTAAACGACCGCGTTCACCTTCACGGTCACGTTGTCCCGGGTGATAACGTCCTGGGGGGGCACATCCAGCACCACCGTGCGCAGGCTCACCCGCACCATGCGGTCAATCGGCCAGGCCACGATCACGAGGCCGGGGCCCTTGGGTTGGTGCAGGAGTTTGCCCAGGCGGAAGACCACGGCCCGCTCGTATTCGTTCAGTATCTTGATGGAGAGGAACACCCAGAAGACGACAAGCCCTACCAAGACGACGAGCGGTTCCATCACGCCCCCTTCCGTACGCCCAAACGAAGCCCTTCCACGGCCATGACGCGGACCCTCGTGCCCGGTCCCAAGGGCTCCTCGGCCCGAGCCCGCCAGCGCTCGCCCTGCACGAGCACCCAGCCCTCGGGATCGAGCGCCGTCTCCGCCGTCCCCCCCTGGCCGATCATTCCTTCCGCTCCGGTGGTGGCGCGCTGGCGCTGGGCCTGGATCACGAGACGAAGGAGGAGGATAGTCCCCGCCGCCATCGCCGCGGCCGCCGGCAAGAGCTTAAAGGGCGACGGCCGCAGTTCGGGGATCGGGGAGTCCACCAACATCATTGCTCCCAGGATCATGGCGGTGATCCCCGCCGCGGTCAAGAGGCCATAGGACGCTACTTTGACCTCCGCCGCGAAGAGCCCGATAGCGAGCAGGATCAGGAGAACGCCCGCCCAGTTCACGGGGATGATCTGGCTCGCGAACAGGAACAAGATGAGACAGACGAGGCCGACGATGCCGGGAAAGAGCAGGCCGGGATGGCTGATCTCCGTGCCCAGCCCGGCCAGGGCGCCCAGCAGGAGCAGGAACAGCACCTCGGGGCGGGCGATGGCGGAGAGGATCATCTGCGGCCAGTCCATGGCCACCGTCACCGTCTTCTGCCCTTTGAGGCTCAGCGTCACCTCGCTGCCGTCGAAGTGCTTGATGGTCCGCCCGTCAAGCTTCTCCAGGAGCTCGGGCACGTCCCTCACCACGAGGTCGATGAGCTTGGACTCCAGGGCCTCCTTCTCGGTGAAGGAACGGCTCTCGAGGACCGCCTTCTCCGCCATCTCCACGTTGCGCCCGCGGAGGGCGGCCTTGCCGCGGATGTAGGCGGCGGCGTCGGAGGCCACCTTCTTCGACATGACCTCGTCCATCTGCCCCATGCCGGAGACGGGATGGGCGGCTCCTATGTTGGTGCCGGGAGCCATGGCCGCCACGTCCGCCGCCACCGTGATGATGAAGCCGGCCGAGGCCGCGCGCGCCCCCGAGGGGCCCACCCAGACCGCCACCGGCGTCCGGCAGTTCAGCATCTTGTCCACGATCTGGCGCATGGCCGTGTCGAGCCCGCCGGGCGTGTCCAGGCGCAGGATGAGGAGGGGCGCACCCGCGGCGTCCGCCCGATCGATGGCTTGGACGACGTGGCCGGCGGTAACAGCGTGGACGACCCCCTGAAGCTCCACGACCGGGATGTCGGCGTGGGCAGGGGCGCACGCGGCCAGCAGGATGACACCCGCAGCCACGGCCGCCCCCGGGGATCCTGGCATGTTCAATCTAAATATAGGAGAATCAATGGGTTCCTGTCAACAGAATCCTGCCCCTTAGCGGCTCTCCCCCGCCCCGGCGGCGGCCAGGGCCCGCCGCGCCTCTTCGTGGCCGGGATCGATGCGGAGCGCCTCTTCGAAGTGCTCCCTCGCCGAGGGCATCTTCCCGTCCGCGGCCAAGGCCAGACCCAGGTAGAAGTGCGCGTCGGCGTCCCGCGGGTGGTCCCGGAGGACCTGGAGATACTGCTCGATCGCCTCGCTCTGCCTCCCCTGGGCGACGAGGGCGCGGCCCAGGTTCGTCCGGGCGCTCGGGAGTTTAGGGTCAATCTCGAGCGCCCGGGCGTAGGCGCCCATCGCCTCCGGCCACCTTCCTAAGAGCGCCTGGGCCAGGCCCAGGTTGTTGTGGCCCATGGCATTGTCGGGTTGGAGCCGGACCGCCAAAGAAAAGTGCTCGGCGGCCTCGCTCCAGCGGCCCTCTCCGGCCAGGAGGTTGCCCCAGTTGTAGTGGGCGTTGGCCAGGCGGGGGTTGAGGCGGAGGGCCTCCGCGTAGTGCTGGGCCGCCTGGGCGCTCCGGCCCGATCGGGCGTTCAGAAGCCCGAGGTTAAAATGGGCGTCCGCATCCTTGGGCTGGAGGCGGAGAGCCTCCTCGTGAAGAGCCATCGCCTCTGCAACCCTCCCCTGCCGGGCGAGCAGGACGCCCAGGTTGTCGTAAGCCTGGCTGTAGTTGGGGCGGATGCGGATGGCCTCGCGGTAGTGGGCCTCCGCTCCGCGGGCATCTCCGCGCACGGCCAACGCCGTTGCCAAGTTGTTCTCCGCCAGATAGTTTCCAGCCGTGACCCGAATGGCGTGCTCGAACAGGGTGGCCGTGTCCCGCCAGTAGTCCACCTGCCGACGGGTCACGACGACAAGCACAGCGAGCCAAAGAGCCGCGATCGCCGCCAGCGCTGGCTTGCCGTAGCGCCGAGAGCCCAGGGCCTCGGTCGCTCCCCAGGCGACGATCAGCGACAAGCCGATGAGGGGAAGGTACGTGTAACGGTCCGCCCGCGCGTGCACCCCCGACTGCACCAGGCCCAGGACGGGCAGGAGCATGCCCAGGTACCAGAGCCAGCCCACGATCCCGTAGGGGCGACGCCTCCGCTGCCGCAGCGCTTCCCCGGTCCCCGCGAGGAGGAAGGCGACGGCGGCCGCGACCGGCCAAAAGGGAAGGCGACCCTCGGGATGCGGATACACCACGGCCAGGGGCTGCGGCCAGAACATCTTCGCTGCGTACAACAAATAGCTGTAGAGCGCGTTCGTGACCCGGGCGTCCAAAGGGAGGGCGTCAAGCTCGGTGATCTGACCCCGGCGCCAGAGGGGCACGTAGGTGATCAGGAGGGAGAGCCCGCTCAAGCCGAAGAGGGGCAGCTTCTCCCGGACGCGGTCGCGAAGCGACGCCCCCGCGCGACCGAGCGGCCAGTAGTCGAGGAGCAGAAGAACGAAGGGAATGGTAAGGAGCATGGGCTTGGCCGTCAGCCCCAAAGCCAGCATGAGGACCACCATCGCGTACCGAGCGCGGTCCGGCGACCGCGTGTACCGCGCGTAGGCGCCCAGGGTCAGGATCCCAAACAGCCCCGAGAGCACGTCCTTGCGCTCGGTGATCCAGGCCACGGACTCCACGCGTAGGGGATGCACGGCGAAGAGGGCGGCCACAAAGGCACTGCGCCATCCCGCGCCCGTCATCCCCACGAGCACCAGGAAGAGGAGGGCCGCGTTCAACGCGTGCAGGAGCAGGTTGGTCAGGTGGTGCCCGGCGGGGTGGAGCCCGAAGAGCTCCACGTCGACCATCCGCGAGAAGACGGTGAGGGGAGCCCAGTAGTCCGCGTTGGGGGAGTCGAACAGGAGGCCGGCGCCGAGCCCCCAGCGCAGACCCGGTAAGCTCAAGCCATCTCGGATGTGGGGGTTGGCGGAAACGTACAGAGGGTCGTCAAAGCCGATGAAATCGCACTCGAGGACGCCCGCGAAGGCCAGGAGGGTCAGGAGTACGAGGCCGAGAGCGACGAGGGTGCGGCGCCCCGTTGTCATGGGCCGCCCATTCCCGCTAAGCTACCAGGACCCCGGGAGGTCGCGGGAGGGCGTGCGCCGGTCAGGATGGCGACGGGGTCGCCGCAATAGGTGATAAGATTTGGGTCTGGGCAGGCACACGTAACTTTCGCGGAAAGGATAGCATGTTCGGAACGCTAGGCGGTCCTGAGCTCTTTCTCATCCTGGTCATCGCCCTCATCGTGTTTGGACCTCGGAAGCTGCCCGAGATCGGGAAGAGCCTGGGCCGAATGATGATGGAGTTCAAGAAGGCCTCCAACGAGTTCCGCCAGACCATCGAGAGCGAGGTGGAGGCCGACAAGCAGCGCGAGGCGGCAAAGATGGAGTCCCGGGCGGAGCCGGTGACGGCCAACCCGAGCACCCACCCCACGGATGCGGGCGCGCACCCCGCCGAAGCGCACCCCGTCCCCACCCCGGCCGTGAGCCGCGAGGCCGCGCTGCCACCCGTCGAGCCGAAGTAAGCCCGCCCTCGGCCCTGGGAGCGGTTTCTAGCGCATGGCTCGTCCCCATCCGGACAAGATGTCGTTCCTGGAGCACTTGGACGAGCTGCGCACGCGACTCGTGCGCATCATCGTGGCCCTCTGCGTGGGCTTCGGAATCTGCTGGAACTGGCGGGAGGAGATCTTCCACCTCATGACCGCGCCCCTCCGGGCGGGAGGGTTCAAGGAGCAGTTCATCTACACGAGCCCGGCGGAGGCGCTCCTCCTGTACATGAAGATGGCCTTCTTCATGGGAATCTTCGTGGCCTCCCCCTACATCCTCTGGGAGATTTGGGCCTTCATCGCCCCCGGGCTCTACCGCCACGAAAAGGCCTACGCCCTGCCCTTCGTGGGCATGGGCTCGCTCTTCTTCATATTGGGGGCCGCCTTTGGCCATTACTTCCTGTTCCCCCTCACCTTCCAGTTCCTGGGCCAGTTCGGGGGAACGGACATGAGGTTTCTGCCCAAGATCAACGAGTACTACTCCTTCTACTCTTGGTTCCTGCTCGGCCTGGGCCTCGTCTTCCAGATCCCCGTCATCATCTTCGTTCTCGCCCGGATCGGTCTCGTGACCCCGCGCTTCCTGCTCAAGGGCTGGAAGTGGGCGGTGCTGGGTTCGTTCATCGCGGCCGCCTTCATCACCCCCACCCCGGACATGGTGACGCAGACCGCCCTCGCCCTTCCCATGATCGGCCTCTACCTGCTGGGGGTGCTGGTGGCCTGGCTCTTCGGGCGGGCGCGGGTGAAGGAGAAGGAATAAGGTCAGCGCGGGAGGCGAAAGCTGACCCGGGAGCCGAGGACCGCCTTCTCGCGGCGGGCCTGTCCGGCGTTCAGTTCCACCACGTAGGCCGCCCGCCGCAGGGGCTGATACACGGGGCAGGGCTCGGCCGCGCAGGGGGGTACCCCCTCCGCCTCGTGGACCACTCGGCCCCCCTCGTCGAGCCAGAGGATGTCAATCGGGAACTTGCAGTTCTTCATCCAGATGCCGTGGAAGTCCAGATCGTCGAAGACGAAGAGCATCCCTCGGTCCGGAGGGAGGGAGGATCGGAACATCAGGCCCATGGCGCGGTCGTCGTCCTTGACCATGACCTCGGCCTGGAGCACCTTTCCGGAGGGGAGGGTCAGAGGTATCACGGCGGGAGCAGCCGAGGCAGCGCCCACCGCGCACCCGAGGGCGAGAGCGGCGGCGGCCAGACGGGAGGGCGAGGCGCTCGGCATCGACGCCGATCGTACCATCCCCGGCGGAGCGCAGCCAGGAGGCGTTCGGACGCCTAGGAAGGGCTACTTGCGGACCTTCCCCGTCATGGGCACAAACCGCACCGGAATCGCCCGCCTCTCTTCATAGGCGGCGCCGTGCCGCGTCATCACGATCAGCTCCTGGTCCTGGTCTCCGAGCGGGATCACCAGGTGCCCGCCGTCCCTCAGCTGCTCTTTCAGGGGCTCGGGAACCCGGGGGGCGGCGGCCGTCACCATGATGGCGTCGAAGGGCGCGACCTCGGGCCAGCCCAGATAGCCGTCACCGGCCCGGACGGTCACGTTTCCGTAGCCCAATCGGGCCAGGCGCTCCTTCGCCTCCTCGGCCAGGGCGGCCACGATCTCGATCGTGTAGACGCGGCTCGCGATCTTGGCCAGCACCGCTGACTGATAACCGGAGCCGGTACCCACTTCCAGGACCGTCTCCCCCCCCTTCAGGCCCAGGGCCTCCGTCATGAAGGCCACGATGTAGGGTTGAGAGATGGTCTGGCCGTCGCCAATGGGCAGGGGATGGTCGTCGTAGGCCTCGCTCTTGACGGAAGCGGGCACGAAGAGGTGGCGGGGGACCTGGCGCAGGGCGGCCAGGGTGAGGGGGTCGCGCACGCCCCGGGCCTCGATCTGCTCGGACACCATTCGCTCGCGGGCGCGCGCGAAGGCCCCTTCCTCGGGGGCGTCGGGCGCGCAGGAGAAGGCGGTCAAGGCTAGATACCACGCGGGCCAGATCATGGCGTGGACGACCCGCTTGCTCGGAGTCGGCGTC
>DATMQU010000445.1:0-3160 GCA_035566715.1 Vicinamibacteria bacterium | reverse complement strand
TCGTGAGCTGAACGAGGAGGCCGGTGAGGTCGGGATGGATGCCCATCCAGGGCACCTCCGGGAAGGGTACCGGGCGCGGGGTCAGGTACCCCGCCGCCACGAGCTCGTAGATGCCCGCCCCCGCGAACGAGATGGCGAGGCCGCAGAGGAGCAGGCTGGAGACGGCGAAGAAGGGACCGAGGGGCAGGCGCAGGACGGTGCGGTTCATGAGGACGGCCGCCACCACCACCGCCAGGAGGCCCAGGAAGGCCCCCGTCCAGACGTCCGCCCGGTGGAGATCCGACTCCAGGAGCAGGGCCTGGGTGAAGAGGATGGTCTCGGCCGCCTCCCGATAGACGGCCAGGAAGGCCAGGCCGGAGAGGACGAGGAGGCTGCGGCGGCTGAGGCCCGCCTCCAGCTTCTGCTTGAGGTAGCCCATCCAGTGGCGAGACTCCGCCTTGGAGATCATCCAGAAGCTCACCGAGAAGAGCACGACCGCGGCCAGGAGGGCGATCAGCGCCTCCATCAGCTCGCGCTGGTTCGTGCCCAGGGAGATGGCGCGGTCGAAGACCCACCAGGTGACGACGCCCGCGGGCAGGGCCAGAAGCCAGCCCGCGTGGATGAACCGCGCGGCGTCGGGGCGGCCGAGGCGCCGGAGGCCGGCCAGGAGCGCGCCCACCAGGAGCGCGGCCTCCACACCCTCCCGGAAGTAGATCAGGAAGCCCGCGGCGAGGGGGACGAGGGGGCGCCGTCCTCCCTCCCCCATAAAGGCCAGCCGGCCATCCAGGGCTTGGGCCCGGGCCCGCACGTGATCGGCGGTCTCCCCCTGAACCATCGCCGCCCTTAAGTCGCGGAAGCCGGTCTCCACCTGGAGCGTGCCCGCGGCGTCCCGGGCGCGGAGGCGAATCTCCAGCGGCTCGAACCCCGAGAGATAGGCGTCGAGGGCCAGGCGGTCCGCCTCGCGCGGCCGCCCCTGGGTGTATACGCGCACCGCCTGCCGGACCATCTCCCGCGTGCGGTCGATGCCGACCCCGGCCGGCGGCTCCGTGAAGGCGGCCTCGCGCCGCAGGTAGACGAGGGTGCCGTCGGGGTCGGGGTGCTTCTCCGCCTGGAGGCCGGCCAGAATCTCCTGGTCGGAGCGGCCGGCCATGTCGGCCAGGGTCATGGCCACCGGGGTCCCCACCTTCTCGCCCTCGTGGCCCAGCCGGAAGACGTAGAAGGCCAGGCTCCAGCGGTCGGGGGGAGACAGGCTGTCGAAGGAGGCCATGGCCGTGCCGGGGACGCCAAAGGTGAGCGCGTTGTAGATCCGGTAGGGGGACATCTCGCCCAGGCGGGAGGGGTCGCGGAAGCGCGCGGGGGGAGGGTTGAAGGAGCGGGCCCGCTCGGTGTCCGCGTTCCCCTGCGCGCCGTGGCAGGGGGCGCAGGACTCGGCATACAGGCGCTGGGCCCGGGGGAGGGAGGGCCGCTCCACGGGCATGGTGCGGAGGCCAAAGCGGGCCACCGCCTGCTCGCGGGCCGACCGGCAGAGCTCCGCCACCGCTTCCGGCTCCGCCCTCGCGCGGACCTGGGCCTCCACCTCGGCGAGGCCGGCCAGGAGGGGATCGTCCGGGGAGGGGGAGGGGCCCAGGAGGCCCCGGGCCAGTCCGCGGGCCTCGCCCGCGAACCGGATCTGCTCCTCGTACTCGCTTTGGACCAGGACCTGCCGGGCGCGAACGGCCCGCCGGTAGTCGCCGCTGATGTAGTCCAGGAGGGCGACCAGGCGCTGGCCATCGCCTCCGTCCGCGGCGGGCGCGGGGGGGGCCGCGGGCGCCCCCGCGCATGCGGCCAGGAGGCCGCCCAGCAGGGGGACGAGGAGCATAATGAAATTGAATTTCAATTTCATTTTCAACTTGCAAGCGTACCAGAGCCGCGGGGAGGGGGTCAAACCGCCTCCATCTCCCGGACGATGGCCTCGAGCGCGGCGGGGGGATCATTGGCCTCGGTGATCGGCCGGCCCACCACGAGGTAGTCCGCTCCCGCCCCCAGGGCGGCGGCGGGGGTGGCCGCGCGTGCTTGGTCGCCCGCCCGCGCGCCCGCCGGCCGGATGCCCGGGGTGACGATGAGGAACCCGGGACCGCACGCCTCGCGGAGGAGAGAGGCCTCGCGGGGCGAGGCCACCACACCGTCCACTCCGGAGGCCTTGGCCAGCCGGGCCAAGCGCCGCACGGACTCCGCCAGCGGCCCCCCGATCCCGACCTGGTCGAGGTCCGGCTGTTCGTGGCTGGTCAGGATGGTCACGGCCAGAAGGCGCGTGCCGAGGGCGGGCAGAGCCCCCACCGCCGCCTCGATCATGGTCGGGCCCCCGAGGGCGTGGACGTCCAGGAGCGAGACCCCCAATCGGGCGGCCTCGCCCACGGCGGCGGCCACCACGTCCGGGATGTCGTGGTACTTGAGGTCCAGGAAGACCTTCTCGCCCCGGGCCACCAGCTCGCGCACGAGCTCCGGCCCCGCCGCGGTGAAGAGCCGGCTCCCGACCTTGAACATCCCCGCCCGGCCGGAGAGACGATCGACGAGGGCGAGCGCCTCCTCGCGACCGGGCAGGTCCAGGGCCACGATCAGTCGCTCGCGAGGGGTCATTCGCTTCTCGGGGGCGCCGGCCCCGAATCCGGATAGGAGAGCGTGGCCACGACCTCGTTGATGTCCTTCCGCCCATGCCGCTCCAGGTAGTCGGCGAGGTCGGCGAGCATCTGGTCGTAGATCCCCACGTTCACAAAGTTCGCGGTCCCCACCTGAACGGCCCGGCAGCCCGCGATCAGGAACTCGAGCGCGTCGCGGGCGGAGGCGATCCCCCCCACGCCGATGACGGGGATCGCGACCGCGCGTGAGGCTTGCCAGGCCATCCGCACGGCCAGCGGCCGGATCGCGGGACCCGAGAGGCCCCCGGTGCCGAATGCGAGGGCGGGCTTGGCGGTCTCCACGTCGATGGCCAGGCCCAGCAGGGTGTTGATGCAGGAGAGGGCGTCCGCGCCCGCCTCCGCCGCCGCGCGCGCGAAGACGGTGATGTCGGCCACGTTGGGCGAGAGCTTGGGGATCACGGGCCGGCGGGTGGCCTTGCGCACCGCCGCCACCACCTCGTGGGTCATCCGGGGATCGCCCCCAAAGGCCATCCCGCCCTTCTTGACGTTGGGGCAGGAGATGTTGA
>DATMQU010000444.1:0-2782 GCA_035566715.1 Vicinamibacteria bacterium | reverse complement strand
GGTCTCCCTGCAAACCATCCGCGCCTGGCTGGTCGCGCATCCCGACCAAGCGCCGGCGCTGATGGATGCCAACCCGTCCTACGTGTTCTTCACCCTCCTCCCCAACACCCCGCCCGACCAGGGCCCGCCCGGCGCACTCGGCGTCGCACTGACGCCGGACCGGTCATTCGCGGTGGACCGTCACTTCCTGCCGCTGGGCGCCCCGGTTTTCGTCGCCACCTCCAACCCACTGGACGCCGCCCCGTGGCAGCACCTGCTGCTGGCCCAGGACGTAGGCGGCGCGATCAAAGGCCCGGTGCGTGGCGACATATTTTTCGGCTGGGGCTCCGAGGCCGAGGCGATGGCCGGCCGCATGAAGCAGCCAGGCGCCGCCTATCTACTGCTGCCCCGCGCGGCGCCAGGCGTGTAATCACGGCGCGCGCAATCACGACGCGAGTGTAATACTTGGCGCCGAAAGGATCGACCCACCCATGCCGACCACCATCCCCCAACGATAGGGGTCGGGAAGGAGCTACCTCCCCGCCCTCCGAACCGTGCGTGCGGTTCTCCCGCACACGGCTCTCCAGTTGCCAGGTACCTCATCGGGAGTGTCTCGCCATCGCGCAGGCGGTCTGTAGGGTGAACAGCCCGCGCTCAGCGAAGAAGGCATTTGGCCAGCGTTGGTGGTCGGCCTTGCACCGTCCGATGCCGGGCCGCTTATCCTGCTTGCGCAGGACCGCGCGCAGCCGCCTTCGGACGAAGCCGTCGATGAAGCTGAACACGCCCGGTGCCGCATGCTGGAAGTAACCGAACCAGCCGCGCAGCATCGGGTTGAGGTCATCGATGATCCGCTCCAGGCTGACCCCCCGGGAACGGCCGGTTCGGCTCCTCACCTTGTCCTTGAGCGTCATCAGGCTCTTCTTGCGCACAAGGCGCTTGCCGGCTTCGAACCGGTAGCCAAGGAAGTCGAAGCCCTTCCCCGGTTCCCTGCTGTCGCCGATCCGCGTCTTGTCGGGGTGCAGGGTCAGCCCGTTCTCCGCCACCCATGCGGCGACTACCCGCAGGGCAACCTGGGCGTCCGCTTCCGTCCGGCACAGCAGCACGAAGTCATCGGCGTAGCGCACCATTTGCACGCCGCTTTGCTCCATCAGGAGGTCGAGCGGATGCAAATAGAGGTTGGCCAACAGCGGCGAGATCACCGCCCCCTGGGGCGTGCCGGCAGTCGGCTGCCAGCGCTCCAGGCCCTTCATGATGTCCTGCTTCAGGAAGCTCTCGATCAGCGCCAGCACACGGCCATCGCTGATCGAACCTGCAACCAGAGCCATAAGCCGGTCGTGCGGGATGCTGTCGAAGTAGCCTTTCAGGTCGGCGTCCACCACGTGGGTGTAGCCTTCCTTCAGCAGCCGATCGACCTCCCGCAACGCGTCTTTGCAGCCGCGTCCTGGCCGGAAGCCGTAGCTGCCCGGCCGGAACTGAACTTCAAAGATCGGCTCAATGACCATCTTCAGAGCCGCTTGCACGATGCGGTCCTTCACCACCGGGATGCCAAGAGGTCGGGTTTTGCCGTCGCCCTTGGGGATCTCCACTCGTTTCACCGGCTGCGGCCGGTAGCTGCCGTCCGCCAGGCTGGCCTGGAGTTCCCGCAGATACCGTTCCGCATGGGTCGCGAACCGTTCCGTGCTCTGTCCATCCACCCCCGCCGCCCCTTTGTTGCGAGCAATGCGCTGCCACGCCGCTTCCAGGGTCGCGGGCCGGATGACCTTATCCACCAAACTGAACCACTTGCCTCCTTTGACGCCGTTCTCCAGCGCCGACACCATGCGCTCCGTCCAGATCGAGGCTTCCGCCCACCACAGCCCGCGGCGCTCGCCGCCGGTGGCGTCTGTCCCTTGCTTAGCCCTCGCGGGCACTGCCGAAACTTCTGCTTGTCCCATCCCGACCTCACGCATCCAGCTTCCTGCCTCCCTTCCCTCGGTCCGGCTTTGCTACCCGGACGTTCCGCCGTTCGTCTCGGCTGCGGTACTATGAAGGCTCTGACTCCTGGAAGGCTCACCCAGGCCCCCAGGTCTCTCCGCTTACACTGCCCTGCCTTCCCGACATTCCGTCCTCAACCACGTGGGCTGTCCGCTGGTCGCTTCGGTCGTCGTCGCAGCGCCAGAAGTTGTTCCAGGCTTCGCCATCGCATGAGCAGGCTCGCCACAGACCCCCGCCGAAACAGGTTCGTCATCCTACGGACTGTCGGTTCGTCTCCGGTTGCTCCCCACCCCGCCTTGCTTGCGCTTGCACGACGCAGTTACCTTCGACTACGGAGTTACGACACCCTCCCGCACGGACTTGCACCGTGCCGACTTGGCAGCTTCACGGACGCACTCACGCCGACGAAGGTCGGCATCCACGACTTGCCTTCGGACTGCAAAGGCAGTGGCAATCGGTCAATGTCGACGCCCAAGCGTCGCGCCGTTCGGCGCACCGAGTAGCGGGTGGACCAGCCCCTCGCATCCGCCGCGGAAACCCACATCGGCCCGCATCGCCTGATCCACGGCGACTGCCTGGACGTGCTGCCGACGTTCCCCCCCGAATCAATCGACGTGATCGTCACCTCGCCGCCGTACAACCTCGGCGTCGCCTACCGGCGCTACCAGGACACCCGCGCCGAGCACGACTACCTCGACTGGCTGCTGCACGTCGCCACCGAGCTGCGCCGCGTGATGCGCCCGGACGCGTCGTTCTTCCTCAACATCTCCGGCTCCGCCAAGGCCCCTTGGCTACCCTTCGAGCTGATCGTGCGCCTGCGCGGATTGTT
>DATMQU010000443.1:0-4866 GCA_035566715.1 Vicinamibacteria bacterium | reverse complement strand
CTGGTCCAAGAAGGCCGCCGCTTCGTGGACAATGGTTCGATCGTGACGACGGCGGGGGTGTCCGCAGGAATCGATGGGGCCCTTCACACCGTGGCCCGGCTCGCGGGGCGGGGGGTGGCGGACAGGACCGCCCGTTACATGGAGTACCACTGGACGCCAGAATCCTATCTGGCCCAGCGGTATTCCTACCTGAACCCCAGCCTGGACGGGGACGGGCGGCTGCTCCAGCAGGCCGAGCTCGATGCGGACGCGAAAAACTACGCGGAGGCCTCGCGGGGGTATCGCGCCCTCCTGGAGCGGGACCCCGCGGACGCTTTCGTGTGGTACCGCTTCGGCAGACTCCTCCATCAGATGGGCAAGTGGGGCGAAGCCATCGATGCGGCCGGACACGCCCTGGCCTCCCCCGAATGGCGACCGGAGGCTCTCTACAACATGGCGTGCGCCTATGCCTTGAAGGGGGAAGCGGATTCGGCCCTGCAACACCTCCGAGAGGCGGTCGACGCGGGGTTCAAGAAGAGGTGGGCCCTGGAGGGCGATCCCGACCTGGCCAGCCTGCGGGGAAGCCCGCGCTTTCAGGAGCTTCTGAAGAAGCTCTGACCGAAGGGCCTGTCCAGGGGAGGGCCAAAAAAGCAACCAGGCCCGCGTCAGAGCCCCGAGCCTCCTCGATCCGATCCGGCGGCGCGAGGGAGGATTTTCCGCTAGTGTCGCCCTGGTTGGGGGACAATCGGCGCGGGGGGACTTGGGCATGGCCGACGCTGGGATCGCGCAGACACCGAAAACACCGTACTACGCGGTCATCTTTACCTCGGTTCGAACGCCCGTGGATGAGGGTTACGCGGAGACGGCGGAGCGGATGCTCGAGCTCGCGGCCCAGCAGCCCGGCTACCTCGGGGTGGAGAGCACACGCGAGGGAGCCGTCGGCATCACGGTCTCCTACTGGCAGGACCTCCCGTCGATCAAGGCTTGGAAGGCGGTGGCCGAGCATACGCTGGCCCAGCGGCTGGGGCGCGAGCGCTGGTACCGTGCCTACAAGACGCGCATCTGCAGGGTTGAAGACGACTACGCCTTTACGCGCCCCGCCTGAGGCGATGACCGAGGACCAAGGGCACGCCGAAGCTTCGGGCTCCCCGGCGCTTGGTGAAGCCGGCCCTCCGCTTGAGGGCTCTAGCCCCTCCAGGCCCGTCCCCGCCCGCGTAACCCCAGACGCTTCATCTTTTCGCTGAGCGTGGTGGGGAGGACGCCGAGCTCCTTGGCCGCCAAGACCTGGTTCATGCCGCAGGCTTCGAGGGCGGAAATGACGAGCTCCCGCTCGTATTCCTCCAGGCGGGTCCTGAGATCCACGGCGCGCTCGTTCGGGGGCCCGACGGGGTCGCGTCCGTTCACTTCGAGGCGCCGTTTCAAGTTCTCGACCAAGCTGCCCACGAGGCTGTTGACGTTGTCGGCGGTCAGCTGAAGACGCCGGATCCTTCGGCTCAGCCTGTCCGGCAGCGTGTTGAGGGTCGCCTTCGGTGAGCGGGAACGGTGGCGGCGGGAGGCCTCGAGGGCGGAGATCAGGAGTTCCCGCTCGTATTGCCCGAGGCCCATCCTCAACTCCTCGGCGAGCTCTTGGGCTTCGCTGGTGATGAGCTTGAGCCCCTGGTGGATCTTCCGGCCCAGGGTCTTTGGCAGCACCTCCTCGAAGACACCCGCTGCCAGGTCGTCCGGCGGGGCCAGGGTCGGGGGAGCGGCTCCTCGGGGAAGGTCGAGACCGCCCTCGAGCGGTGCGTCGTCTGCTATCTGAAGCGTCGTCCGGGTCTGGATCATCGCAGTGCCGGCTCAATGGGCATGGGGGAACGCTTCACCAAGATCCGGCCCCTCGCCTGCGGCGCCGCCATGGTCTGCCCCTTCCTGGACGGCTGGGAGAAAGCCATCAGGCCAGCCGGCCTCAAGGGTAAGGTGGGCCCTGGGAGAGTTTAAGCAATGTGTTGGAGCGAGGTTTCCGCTGAGTTGAAGCTGAGCCGCTAACCGGCTGTCGGAGCGGCGCTTTCCGGCAGGTGTGAGCAGCCCTGGTTCGAGGTTTCTCGCTCGCCGCTGCGGATGGGGAGTCCGTCAACCGGGCCCGGACACTCGCTACCGGACATCCTCGGCCACATACAGGTCGGAAAGCATCCGCGCGCAGCTGTAGGCGTAGGAACGTCCGTCTCGGGAAATCGTGACGTTGCCCACACTGACGAAGCCGGTCCGATCCGCGGGTCCGAGCACCTTCCAGGGCGTGCTCTTTCCCGTGGCCAGGTCCACTCGAAGAATCGTCGCCACACCCTTCTCCTTCGAGACCCTTCGTATGTAGAGGCGCCCATGGCTGTCCACCGCGACGGGCGACGACCCCTTCTCGATGTTGGGCAGGGGCTGGGGCTCTCCGCCCTCGAGCGGGTAGAGACAGAGCCCCGCCTCGCAGCCGCCCACGAGGGAGCGCCCATCGGGCGTGAGGACGTACTTCCCGAGACCCACCCCCGGGGCGGTCACGGGTCGAGGCTTCGCCTCCTCTAGACCCCGCAGGAAAGTGCGTCGCTGGCCGCTTGCCTTCTCCCGGCCGGTGAAGAAAAACGAGCGCCCATCGGGGTGCCACCCGGCCGTCTCGTACTCCGCGATGCCCTCGTCCTTGACGGTGCGCGCTTCACCCGGTCCCGTGGGCAGGAGGTCGATGTGGCTCGGGTCCTTCAACGGGATGGTGAGCACCCACTTCCCATCGGCGCTCAGGCCCATCGGGCGCCCGGGGCCGATCCGGACGGGGGGAGAGCCGTCCGTCCTCCGAACAAAGACCGTGTAGTCCGGCCCGCCGCCCTCCCCGCTCTCCCCGAACAGCAGCAGCCGGCCGTCGGGGGAGAGATCGCTTGCGCTGGTGAAGTCCAGCCAGGAGAGATCCCGCTCTTGCGTGTCCTCCTCGGAGCGGAAGCGGGTCTCCATGCGCACGGTCGCCCGCTCGATCAGGGCCCGGCCGTCCCGTGACACGTCGTGCAGAATGAGACGACCCATGGCGGGCGCGAGCGGGCGCTCGTGCCCACCCAAGTCGACGGCGTAGAGGGCGGAGTCGCTCCCCGACCGCGCCGCCGTGAACCAGACCTCGTTGCCGCGGGGAGACCAGGCCAGGCCCTCGATGCTGCCCCAAGGGCCGGAGAGCCGGGTCGCCTTTCCCGCGCGGTCCACGACGGTCACGTACCCGCGGTCGTCCCAGAATATCGGGTGCTCGAGAAAAGCCACGCGGTCGCCCTTCGGCGCTATCCGGAGGTGGGTTGGGGAGAGCGCTTCGCAGAGGACCGTCCCGATCGGGAATTCGATGCGGCTGCGCCCGGCGTGATAGCGAACGACTGCGAAATCGGAACCGTCCGGCAGCCAATCGGCCTGGACCACATTGTCCAAGATCTCCTTCGCGGGGCCCCCGGCCAGCGGGGCCCGGGCCAGCGTGGCGTCCCTCAGGAAGGCCGCCTCACCGCTCCGGGATATGCCCACGAGCCGACCGCCCGGACCGTCCAAGCGCCGAACGTTGCGGTTCTCGATCTGGACCGTGAAGAGAGCGGATGGCTGGCCCTCCCAGGACGCTGCGTAGACCACGTTCCCATCGGAAGCGAAACGGGCCGATTCCACGAAGCCGCGGCTGAAGGTCAGGCGCCGGAAACGGGGAACCGGACTCGGCCCACGTTGGACGATCAAGTAAGCGAGCACGCCAAGACCGATCAACGCCAGGGCCGCGGCCGCGGCCAGGAGCCACCGCCGATGCGCGTAGGTCGCTGTTTCGGGAGCGGTCACCCGGGGTGCAAACAGGCCCGTCCGCTCGGCCCCCCCGGCCACGGTCCCGATCGGAGTCACGGGCGCGACGCGCTGCCCCCCGACAATCGACTCCGATGGGCCGATCCAGCGATAGCCGCGTCGGGGGAGGGTCTCTAGGTAACGGGGCGAGAGCGCGGAGTCTCCGAGCGCGCTGCGGATCTGGCGAACGCAGAAATTGAGCGACTGCTCGAAGTCCACAAACGTGCCCGCCGGCCAAAGCTCCTTCTGGATCTCCTCGCGGGTCACTAGCTCTCCCGCCCGCAGGGCAAGAAGCTCGAGCACCTTGGAGGGCTGTGGCTGCAGATGAACGAGCACGCCGGAACGCCGAAGTTCACCGCTCCGAAGGTCGAGTTCGAAGGGCCCGAAGCGCAGGGCCTGCACCGCCCTCTCGCCGTTCAGCGGACGTGCGCTCTCTTCGGTCCTCATCTTTATGTTCTGAGTCTACCGAAGTGAGTGTTCGCGCGCGATCCAATGAATTGGATGCTAGGCGATGTGCGGAACGTCTCTCGGGAGCTCGGGTGACACTTGGCTCCGGGGACCGCACCCGGATCGCCGGCCCCGGGTCGAGGGGGGGCCGGGGGGAGTCGGGGCCGCCCGGCCGGCTCCCGTCCGCTTGACCCCATCGCGATGTGCGCCTTACGCTTCCGTCGGGGCCCCAGCCGGGCTGGGCCGTGCCCGCACACCCAGGCTTCCCTTCTCGGGGAGAGTCAATGCCGCTCGACTGGCGTGGGGGATCGCACGAGGAGTCGATCAACGACCTGATCGTCCGGAAGAAGTATGCCCGGGCCATCGAGCTGCTGAGGCTTCATCTTCAGAGGCGGGGGCGGAGCCCGGTGGTGCGGTTGCAGCTTGCCGACACCCTGGTCATGGCTGGCCGAAGCGGGGAGGCGGTGCCGATTTTCCTCGGGCTCGCGGACGAGTTCGCCGCCGACGGGTTCATGGCGAAGGCGGTGGCGGCCCTCAAGCGTGTCGAGAAGATCGAGCCCGGTCGGCCCGACGTGGAGGCCCGACTGAAGGGTCTTACCCGTCGACCGACGGCCCCTACTGCGCGACCGAGCCCGA
>DATMQU010000442.1:0-4739 GCA_035566715.1 Vicinamibacteria bacterium | reverse complement strand
CCCGCGGCGCCCAAACCGAAGAGCCGGCGGAGCCGGAGATAAGGCAGCGCCGCGCCCCGTAAGTTGATGACCCCGTCCCCCCCCGCGTCGCTCGAGGTGTCCGTCGGGAGCTCGAGGCACTCGAGCACCGCCTCCAGCGGGATCACGTAAGCCTCGTCCCCCACCCCGACGATGAATCCGTCGATGATGGCGAGGGTGAGGGGAAGACGCAGCGTGATGGTGGTGCCGATGCCCTCCTGGCTCCGGATCCCGACCTTCCCGCGCAGGGCCGTCACATTGCGCCGCACCACGTCGAGGCCGATCCCGCGTCCCGACAGCTCCGTCACCGTCTCCGCGGTGGAGAAGCCCGGCTCGAAGACCAGCCGCTGGATCTCCTCCTCCCCCTTGTGCTCGCCGTCGATGCCCCGCTCCCGGGCGCGCTCCAGGATCCGCTGGCGGTTGAGGCCGGCGCCGTCGTCCGCGATCTCGATGACGATCGTGGCCCCCTCGTGCCGGGCGCGAAGGGCCAGGGTTCCGCAGGGATCCTTGCCCACCCTCCGGCGCACGTCCGGCGGTTCGATGCCGTGGTCGAGGGCATTGCGGATCATGTGCGTCAGGGGGTCGCGCGCCTGCTCGATGATGCTCGTGTCCACCTCGACGTCCTCGCCTTCGAGGATCAGGCGGGCCTCCTTGCCCTGCCGAGCGGCCAGGTCTCTCACCGTCCGCACGAACCCTCGGAACGTCCCCCGGAGGGGCACGAGCCGAACCTTCATGACCAGCTCCTGAAGATCGAGGGAGAGACGGTCGACCTCGCCCTGCGCCTCCAGGACGGGGGCCGGGACCCCATGTTGCTCGAGCATCCGGCGGAGGCGGCCGCGTGCGATCGCGATCTCCCCCGTCAGGTTCAACATCCGGTCGAGGCGGTCGATGTCCACGCGGAGGCTGCGGTGCTCCGCGGAGCGCGCCGGCCCGGGGGAAACGTGTCCTTCCCCGAAAGGGGATCCCCCCGACCCCGCGCTTGGCGGCGGATCATCCCCGCCCCCCGCCCGGCGAGAGAGCTCACGAAGAAGTTGCTCATGGGCCGCGGTCAGGGCTTCGCTGCCGTTGACCGCGGCGGGGACGAGATCGCGGAGGGCGTCGACGGCCTCCAGTAGGAGCGTGACGAGGTCCCCCGTCACCGGAATGTCGCGGTCGCGCAGGCGGTCCAGCAAGTCCTCGAGGGTGTGGGATAGGCGCACGAGGCTTTGGAATCCGAGGGACGATGCGTTCCCTTTCAACGTGTGGGCGACGCGGAAGACCGCGGCCAGGAGCTCTCCGTCATCCGGACGCGACTCGAGGCCGACCAGGGCCTCCTCCATCATGGCCAGTCCCTCTTCGGACTCGCTCAGGAAGGTCTGGAAGAGGGCGTCGCGATCGATGTCAATTTCCATTGGCCTTCACAGTGCTTTCAGCCACGCGGCCCCGGTAGCGGTGTGAAAGATCAGCTTTCGGCCGCGATTGCCCCCCGTGTCTTGGCTGGAGATGGGCACTCCCCTCTCGTGAAGGAAGGCCACAGCCCGGTCGACGTTCTGCCCCCCGAGATGGCGCTCCCGCCGGCGGAACGCCTGAATCATGCACGCCCCCCCGAAGACCTTGGCTTCCACGCCCCGGGCGCGGGCGCCCAGGCCGACCAGGCGGGTCAGAAGGGCTTCCATGGCGACATTGCCGAACCGGGGCGAGGAGGTGCCGTTTCCGGCCCAGATGGGCAGCACGAAGTGGTTGATGCCCCCGATGCCCCGGTCCCGGTCCCAGAGGCACACGGAGACGCAGGAGCCAAGCACGGTCGTGACCGACGCCGGTTCGGCAGAGGCAAAGAGCTGCCCCGGGTGGAGGTACACGCTGGGAAGCGCGCCCTCCCCGCCGGGGGCGTCTCCACCGACTCCCGACTCCCCGGCGGACATCACGGAGCCGTAGCCAACGAGGCGGTCGCGCCCGCCGTGAGAGAGGTGCAGTAGAGGGCCACCGCCGCCTGCGTCGCCAGGAGGTCGAAGAGCTCGTTATCCAGGGGTTGGAACCCGCCCTTGTGCGGCAGCAGTCGGAAGAGGGCCAGGGCCCCCGTCACCCGTCCGTCGAGCTTCAGGGGGATGCAGGCGCTGAGGTGAGCCTCCTCGGAGGAAGCCCCCTCCCGCCCGTCGCGCTCCACGACATGGATGGTGCCCTTGCGGACCGCCCGCCCGATCAGCCCCTGGCCGACCAGGACCCGCTGAAAGGGGCCGGCCGCAATGCCGAAGGAGGCGATCAGCGAGAGCGTGGAGCCCATGGAATCGAGCTCGAAGAGAGCCATCTCCTCGGAGCCGACCAGGTTGGCCACGATCTCCTGTATGGTCGCCAGCACCACCCGCCGGTCCAGGGTGCCGTGGAGCTGGTAGCTGGCCACATAGAGGTTCGCGAGATTGGAGTTCTGCTGCTCGACGGCCAGGTATTCCTGGGAAAAGCGCTGGTTCTCGTCCTCCACCAGCTTGAGGCGGCTCTCCAGGTCGCGGCGCGCGGTTTCATGGCGTTCGATCTGCTGGCGCAGATCCGTGACTTGGCCGCGAAGCCGGCGCTGTTCGGCGGCTAGCCAGCCGCTCTCTTCCTGCAGAGTCTCGTTTCGCGCGAGAACGGCCTCGAGCTGGCTGGCCTTTCCCGCCAGGGCCGCCCGCTCGCTCTCGACGGCGGCCAGCCGCCGCCTCAGGTGCTCGTTCTCGGCAAGCAGGGTCTGGGCGTATCGCTGGGTCTCGCCCTGGACCCGCCGGACGTACTCGCCGTGCTCTTGCGCTTCTTTCTTCATCCCGAACCTCACTCGCCCAGATAGTCGCGAACCTTCGCGAGGAGCGCGACGGAGTCAATGGGCTTGGTCAAGTAGTCGTTGCAGCCGGAGGCATAGCCCGCCTCGACGTTCTCTCCCTCTCCGCGCGTGGTGACCATGATCACGGGTATCTCCTTGGTGGCCTCGCGCCGCCGGAGCTCCTTGAGGGCATCCAGCCCCGTCATGTGCGGCATCACGACGTCCATCAGGATGAGATCGGGGAGTTCGGAGACGGCCTTGGCCACCCCCTCCGCGCCGTCCCCCGCAATCACAAGCTGGTAGGGGCCGTTCCTCAAGATCATCTGTTCCATTAGGAGGGCCGTCTTCGAATCATCGACGAGCAAGATCTTCTTGCGTGCCATCTGTTTCTCCCTGAGCTCCAGCGGCGGGCAGGACTGCTGTCTTCCCGCGGCCACGCCGTCAATCCACGCCGGGGTGGTTTGCGCCCACCGCCGGCGGGGAGTTACTCAGCAACACTCTTGCCAGGTGGTCGGCGGCGGGCTCGGGCTCCGCTAAGCTCTGCCGGGCGCGAGAGTTCTCCCGCAGAGGAGGAGGCCCTCCTCAGCAGAGCTTCCGGGATCCCGGACCTCGGCGTCTCGAATCCGGGACGGCGCTCGAGTCAAGGCGCGATCGCTTGTGGCGGAGGGAGCGGGGGCGCGGGGACGCCGGAGTTTCTAGCGGCCGGAGCTGGGGAGGCGGATCCCGTGCTTCCTGATCTTCTCGTAGAGAGCGCTCCGGGAGAGGCCCAGCGTGGTGGCGGTGCGGGGAACGCTCCACTTCTCTTCCCGCAGCATGGCTTCGATGTGTTGGCGCTCCGCCTCCACCAGGCTCGCGCGCGGGCGCGCGCTGCCCACGGCCGGCACCGACGTATCCCGCAGGTCTTCCGCCTCCAAGACCGAGCGCTCGCTCAGCAAGACCGCCTGTTCGAGCACGTTACGGAGCTGCCGGATATTGCCGGGCCAGGAGCGCGAACCAAGGGCGCTCTCCGCCCCTTCCGAAAGCCTCACCCCGGGTCGGCCGAGCTCGCTGCCGATGCGCGGCATGAAGCTGCGGGCGAGAAGGACGATGTCGCGGCCCCTCTCGCGCAGGGGCGGCACGACGAGGGAAACGGTGTTGATTCGGTAGAACAGGTCTTCCCGGAACTTCTCTTCTTGAACCAGCCGCACCAAGTCGCGATGGGTGGCCGCCACCAGGCGCACATCGACCTGCCGGTCCCGCACATCCCCCAGCCTGCGGAAGCGCAGTTCCTCCATGACCTTCAGAAGCTTCGGCTGCACCTGGAGGTCGACGTCGCCGATCTCGTCCAGGAAAAGCGTTCCCCGGTGCGCCATCTCCATCAGGCCGGGTTTGGCGGTCACCGCCCCCGTGAAGGCCCCCTTTTCGTGGCCGAACAGCTCGGTCTCCAAGAGGTCCCGCGACAGGCCGGCGCAGTTGAGGTCGACAAACGACTCCTCGGCCCGGGGACCGTTCTCGTGCAGCCAACGGGCGAGCACGCCCTTACCGGTCCCGGTCTCCCCTTGGATCAGGACGGGGATCGAGGAGGCCGCCACCCGGCGGGCCTGCCCCGCAAGCTGGCCGATGGCGGGGCTCTCCCCCAGAAAAGGATCCACCGCCCGCCGGGCCTGCGAGGACTTCCCCACCAGCGAGGCCTGGCGCATGCGCTGATTCTCGAGGGCCCGCTCGATGACGACCAAGAGGGCGGGCAGCTCAACGGGCTTGGTGAAGAATTGCTCCGCCCCCTCCTTGATGGCCGCCACCGCGAGGTCGATGGTGCCGTGCCCGGTCAGCATGACGACGGGAATGGCCACGTCGAGTGATTTCAGGCTCCGGAGCAGCGCCAGCCCATCCCCGTCGGGGAGGGAGAAATCCATGACCACCAGGTCCGGGCGCTGCCGTTTGAACGCTTCCTGGGCCGTGACCAGGCTCTCCGCCT
>DATMQU010000441.1:0-9372 GCA_035566715.1 Vicinamibacteria bacterium | reverse complement strand
TCCTGGGGGCAGCCCTGTACCTGCTGGCCATCCCGGGGATGAGACGGCCCGCCCCCCGAGTGGGCCCAGCGTCCGGCTCCTAGGGCCGGACTGTGTCGAGGGTGATCGAGACGCCCCTCGCGCCCGGCGCCACTCCGTGGGCAAAGCCTTCGACGTCGCCCGTGGCGGCGACCGCGTCGCCGCTCCGGGAGAGGCGGGCGGTGAGGTCGAAGGGCCCCGTGAAGGGAGTGCCCTCCACCATGACGTCGGCGGCGGAGATCTCGAACGCACGAGGGAAGCGGACGTTTTCCTCCCGCCGCACGGCGACCACGCTGTTGGTCTCGTGGTTGCGGGCGATGACGTAGAGCACACCGGAAGGGGTTTGCCGGCCCATGAGGTTGGGGGCGAGCCGCACGGTTCCGGAAACGGAGCCCCCGGCCAGCTCCCCCCCCGCAGGGGGTGCCGCGGGGCCTCCTCGGTCAACCGGGGGATGGCCGGGGGGAAGGGCCTCGATCGAGGGGGCAAAGGACGGCGCCGGGTCATCGCGTGACGTGAGCGGCCGCAGACGGTCCGGGTCCGGGGTCGGGGACGGCCGGGGGCCGGGCCACAGGCGCCGAGGAGGGCGGCCAGGCTCAGGGTCAAGACCGGCGTCATGAGGGATCTCATGCATCGCTCCCGGGCGGGGGATCGGCCGTTCCCGGAGAAGCGAGCAGCTCCGGCAGCTTCTGAACGAACGCGCTCCGGGCCAGGACTCGCGTGCAGCCCGCGGCCTGGGCGGCCCGCGCGCGCTCGCCATGCACGTGGCTGAAGAAGCCCACCACCGGAACCCCCGCCAGGCCGGGATCGGCTCGCAAGGAGGCCAGGGCCTCCCCCGTGGGCAAGCGCGGGCTGTCCAGGTCCACAAGCACCACCCGGGGCGGGGTTGAGCACGCCTCCCGGAGTTCCAAGAGCGTGCGCGCGCCGCGGACCTCCAAGCCCTGGGCCCGGGCCGCTTCCCGCACCCGGCTCAGGAACATGAGGTCATCCATGAAGGCGATCACCGGAGGCATGCACGCAGTATAGGACAGCGGGGGCGTCCCCAAGAAAGGGCTTGACTCGGACCGCTCCGCCAGAGACCCGACCGCCGAAGGGGTTTACCGGGGCGCGGACCCTCTCCCGCATCGGCTCCGGCACGGTTTACCGCAACCTCAAAGCCCGGGCCGAAGAGGGATTCATCTCGAAAATGCACACAAGCGGGCACTGCGCGCGCTTCGACGGCAACCCGGGGAGGCACTGCCACATCCGCGGCTGGGCTGCGGGCGGGCAACGACCTGCAGGCCCCGTCCGCTCCATCCGGCACAAGAGTATAAAATCAGGAATCATTCTCGACAGACCCTAAGGAGACCGAAAGACCATGAGCACGCTCAAGGGCAGCAAGACGCACGAGAGCCTCAAGCACGCCTTTGCCGCCGAGAGCCAGGCGAACCGGCGTTACCTGTACTTCGCCCGGGCCGCCGATATCGAGGGCTACCCGGACATTGGAGGCCTCTTCCGCGACACCTCCGAGGCGGAGACCGGCCATGCCTTCGGCCACATGGACTTCCTCAAGACCGTGGGCGATCCCGTCACGGGGGTGTCCTTCGGCAACACCCGCCAGAACCTGCAGTCGGCGATCGAAGGGGAGACCTACGAGTACACCCAAATGTACCCTGGCATGGCCAAGACCGCTCGCGAGGAGGGCTTCCTCGAGATCGCGGAGTGGTTCGAGACCCTGGCCAAGGCGGAGCGCAGCCACGCCGGCCGCTTCACCAAAGGCCTCGAGGGCCTGAAGGAGCTTTAGGATCTCAAGGGGGGGTTCGTTCTCGCGCCCCGCGAGGCGCCGGTGCGGAGGGCCGCCGCCATCCCCTTCGGGTGCCGCTACCCCGCCGGCCCCGTAGCGCCCGCAGCTCGTCTCTTTCCCGAGCCCGGGACCTAACAGGACCCTATTGACACTCGATCCCTCCGACGCCGCCTTCTTCGACACCCGCCGGGTGGAGAGCGAACTCGCTCGCGTCGCCGAGATCTGCGACGGCTGTCGGCGCTGTCATCGCCTGTGTCCCTCCTTCGACCACATGCTCGAGCGGGTGGACCACCACCAAGGCGAGGTCGGCAAGGTGACGGGAGCGGACTACCGGAGGATCGTAGACCTTTGCTGGCAGTGCAAGCGCTGCTTCAACCATTGCCCCTATACGCCACCCCACCGCTTCGACGTCGACTTCCCCCGCCTCATGCTCCGGGCCAAGGCGGCGCGGGCAAGGGCGGAGGGGGTCACGCGGGGGGACGCCTGGCTCGGCAACGTGGACGCGGTGGGGGCGCTCGGCTCCTTCACCGCCCCCCTCAGCAACTGGGCCAACCGCTTCCCCCCGCACCGCTTCCTCCTGGAAGTGGCCTTTGGCATCGACCGCAACCGCAACCTTCCCCGATTCCATCACAAGACGTTCGCGCGCTGGTTCCGCGAGCGGGGGGGCGGTCGCCACCCCCGGGGATCCAAGGTGGCCTTCTTCTATTCCTGCTCTGTGAACTACAACGAGCCGCAGGTCGGGCGCGACGCGGTGGCGGTGCTGGAGAAAAACGGCTGTGCGGTCTCCTGCCCGCAGCAGGTGTGTTGCGGGATGCCCTATCTGGACGGGGGCGACATCCCCTCCGCGATCAAGAACGCGCGGCAGAACCTGGCCGCCCTGGGCCCCCTCGTCGAGGGGGGAGCCACGGTCGTGGTCCCCCAGCCCACCTGCTCCTATGTGCTCAAGAAGGAGTACCCGGCGCTCCTGCCCGGGGAGGCCACCCAAAAGGTGGCGGCCGCCACCCAGGACGTGTTCGAGTACCTGGCCAACCGGCATAAGGAGGGTAGCCTGTGCCGGGACTTCCCGGGTCGGGGCCCGGGCCGGGTCGCCTACCAGGTGCCCTGCCACCTCCGGGCCCAGAACATGGGCTTCAAGACCCGGGACATCCTTGAGCTCATCCCCGGCACCGAGGTGTCGCTGGTGGAAAAGTGCACGGCCATGGACGGCACCTGGGGGATGAAGAAGGAGCACTACCCGATCAGCCTGGAGTTCGCGAGGAAGGCGGTCAAGGACATGGAGGCCTCGCGGCCCGAGACCTATATGACCGACTGCACACTCTCCGCCCTCCAGATCCAGGCCGTGCGCGGGCAAAAGCCCGCGCATCCGGCGAGCCTGCTTCGGGAGGCCTACGGCCTTCCCGAGGAGCGTTGATGGAGAAGATCCGGCCGACGGAGATCAAGAACCTGGTGGAGTACGAGAGGGTCCGGGAGGCCATGCGCGCCCGCATCATCGGGCTGAAGAAGAAACGCCGGGTCTCAGTGGGGGACAGCTTGACCTTCCTCTTCGAGAACCGCGACACCGTTCTCTTCCAGATCCAAGAGATGATCCGGACGGAGCGCATCGTCGAGGAGGCGAAGGTCGAGGACGAGGTCGACGCCTACAACGCGCTCATCCCGGCGCCGGGAGAGCTGTCGGCCACGCTCTTCATCGAGATCCCCGGGCTCGTTCGCATGAGCCAGGATGAGGTGCGGCGGGCGGTGAACCGCTTCCAGGGCCTCGATCGGCGGGGTGTCTCCTTGAGGGTGGGGGAACGGCCCCCTCTGCCCGCCCGCTTCGAGGAGGGGCACAGCAAGGAAGAGAAGATGGCGGCCGTCCACTACCTGCGCTTCGTGGTCCCCGCGGAGGCCCGGCTCGCCCTGGGCGATGCCGGGCAGCGGGCGCGCCTGGTGGTCGATCACCCGAACTACACGGCGGAGAGCGATCTCCCCGCGGAGACCCGGGCCGAGCTGGTCAAAGACCTGGCCTGAGCCGCCCGTCGTATACTCCAGGTTCGATGCTTCCGGGCTTGGCCAGCGTCCGCCCCGAGGAACGCCGCGGCACCGCCGCCGCCTTCCTGACCATCTTCGGCATCCTCGCCTCGCACACCCTCCTGGAGACGGCGCGGGACGCGCTCTTCCTGGCCCGTCTTCCCGCCTCCCAGCTCCCCTGGGTGTACTTGGTCATCGCCGCGGTCGCGGTCGGCCTCTCCCAGAGCCGCTGGGGAGGTCAGCGTCGCTCGTCCACAACCTACGGGCTCTCCCTGCTCCTCGCCGGCTGCGCGACCATGACCCTGATCTTCTGGCTGCTGGGCTCCTGGCGAAATCCCTTCGCCCTCTACATGCTCTACGTGTGGACGGGGCTTGTGGGGAGCCTCACCGTGCTCGAGTTCTGGATGGTCCTGAGCGACACCTACACCGTCACCCAGGCCAAGCGTCTCTACAGCCTGGTGGGGACGGGCAGCCTGCTGGGGGCGGCGGCGGGGGCGGGCCTGGCACGCGTGCTTGCGCGGAGCATGTCGACGCCCCAGCTCGTCCTGGCCGCCTCCGCAGCCATGTTCGTGACCGCCCTGGGGCCGGCCCTCCTGCTCCGAAGGTCGGAGGCGGCCGCCCCCCCCCTACCCCCCGGGCTCTCGTCGCTCCGGCAGTCCCTGCGCACCATGAAGGGCCACCCCTACGTGCGGGCCCTCGCCGGCCTGGTGCTGATCTCCACCGTAGCCCTCACTCTGGCCGACTACGTCTTCAAGAGCGCGGTGGCGCGCCAGGTGCCTTCCGACCAGCTCGGCTCCTTCTTTGCCACCTTCTACATGATCCTGAACCTCCTGGCCCTGGCCGCCCAGCTCCTGCTCACGGGGTGGCTCTTCCGCGTGGTCGGTTTCCACCGCGCGCTCTGGGCCTTGCCCATCCTTCTGTTCATGGGCGCGGCGGGGGTGGCGCTGGGGGGCGGGCTCGCCGCCGCCCTGCTCCTGAAAGGGGCGGACGGCACGCTGCGGAACTCGCTCCACCGGACGGGGAGCGAGCTGCTCTTCGTACCTCTGCCCGATCTCCTCCGCGCCCGCGCCAAGCCCTTCATCGACCTCGTCGGCCAGCGTGGGGGCCAGGCCTTGGCCTCGCTGCTCATCCTCTCCGAGGCCATCCTCCACCGCGGCGACACCGTGCTAGCCGCGGCCTCCGCCGCGCTTTGCCTGGTTTGGATCGCCTGGGCCGCCGATCTCAGGGGCCACTACCTGGACCTCTTCCGGGCCGCGCTCCGCGAGGGCTCCATCAAGCCCAGCCTGGACCTTCCGCCCCTCGACCTGGGCTCGCTGGAGACCCTGTTCAGCGCCCTCAACAGCGAGAGCGATGACGAGGTCCTGGCCGCCCTGGACCTGCTCGCGGAGGAGGGCCGGGCCCGTCTCATTCCCGCCCTCATCCTCCACCACCCGTCACGGACGGTGGTGCTCAGGGCCCTCGATCTCTTCGCGCGGGCGGGGCGGACCGATTTCGTCCCCGTGGCCGACCGGCTCCTCGGCCACCCCGATGCCGAGGTCCGGGCCGCTGCCCTGCGCGCCCGCACCACCATCCACAGCGAGGAGGAGGTCTTGAGGACGGCGGGGGCCGACCCGAGCCCGCTGGTCCGGGCCACCGCCCTGGCCGGCCTCGTGTCCGGGGGCTGGATCAGCGACGAGGCCCAGAGCACCCTGGACGGACTGCTGGAGCGGGGCTCGCCCGAGGAGCGAATGGCCCTAGCCCGGGCGGTCAGCGAGCAGCCGGCGCCGGTGTTCTCCGAGATCCTCCTTCGGCTGGTGGAGGACCCAGACAGGGAGGTGCAGGTCCACGCCGCCCGAGCCATGGGAGCCGTGCGCAGCGCGGGCTTCCTGCCCGCTCTCTTGCCGCTTCTCGGCCGCCGCGAGGTCCGGAGCGCGGCCCGCACCGCGCTGATCGCCTTCGGATCGGAAGGGCTGGCCTTCCTCGATTCCGCCCTGGCCGACCTGGCCCTGCCCCATGAGGTCCGGCGGCACCTGCCGCGCACGATCAGCCTCTTTCCTCCCGCGGAGGCGGCGGCCGTGCTTCAGCGCCACCTGGTGGGGGAGCCCGACGGGATGGTGCGCTTCAAGATCCTCCGCGGCCTCAACCGCACCGCCCAGCACCCGGAGGTCGTGTTCGACGGAGCCATACTCCGGGAGGCCACGGAAGCCACGCTGGCGGCTGCCTTCCGGCTCGTCGATTGGCGGCTGGGCCTGGCCCGGGGGGCGGCCCAGGACGCCCGCCGGGCCACTCCCGGGCACGAGCTGCTCTCCGCCCTTCTCCGGGACAAGGAGGTGCAGGCCGGGGAGCGTCTCTTCCGTCTCCTCTCCCTCCAATTCCGGGACGAGGATTTCAAGGGGATCTTCCGGGGCCTTCGCAACACCAACCCGAAGGTGCGGGCGGGGAGCCGCGAGCTCTTGGAAAACCTCGTGGCCGCTCCCCTGCGGGGGGCGCTCCTGGCCCTGGTGGACGAGGCCCCCGACCCCGAGCGGCTGACCCGGGCCGCGCCCTACTACACGCCGCGGTCCCTGGACTACGAGAGCCTGCTCGCCCTCCTCCTCGAGCAGCCGGGGGAGTCGCTGCGCTCCATCGCCGTTTACCACGTCGGGGAGCTGGGCCTGGGGGCGCTGCGCGCTCGCGTGGAGACGCTGCGCCGGGCGGAGCCCGGCTTCTTCCTCTCCCGCGTGGCCGACCACGCGCTCAGGCTGTTGTCCGGACCGGAGGGAGGCACCCTTGCCCATGCTCGATAGCCCGCGCGCGGTCACGACCCTGGAGCGCATCCTCTACTTCAAGAAACTGGACAAACTCGCCGATCTGCCCGCGGCCGAGCTGACCGTGATTGCCGACCATGCGGGCGAGCGCTTCTTCCCCAAGGGCGGTCACCTCTTCCGCGAGGGGGAGCCCGTGGGGTCGGTCCACCTTCTCGTGGAGGGCGAGGTGGAGGTTCAGCGCCGCGGTAAGCCGCTGGGCCGGTTCGGCCCGGGGACGGGCCTGGGCGGCCTGGGCCTCTTCGCCCGCGACACCGAAGGCTGGGACGTCACCGCCATCGCCGACACCCTCACCCTGGAGCTAGAGGCGGACTCCCTGTTCGAGGTGTTTGAGGACCGCTTTCCCATCCTCCTTCATGTATTGCGGACCACCTGTCGGCAGCTGCTCGACCTCCTGGTGCGCCGGGAGATCGACCCCCGGCGGGGGATCCCGTCCGCCCCGCCCCTGCCCCCCGGGGGCCGCGACCTGGACCTCGTGGAGCGCATCTTCTTCCTCCGGCAGATGCTCCCTTTCCAGAGGAGCAGCATCAACGCTCTCTTCGAGCTCTCGCGTGGCCTCACCCAGGTTCGCTTTCCCCCCGGGGTCACCCTCTGGCGGGAGGGAGATCCCGCCCCGGGCATCTACCTGATCCTGGCCGGCAGCGTCAGCGCGGTCTCGGAAACCCGGGGCCTGCGGTTCCAGCCCGGCCCCGGCTATCCCCTGGGCTCGATGGAGGCGGTTTCGGCGTCCCCCCGCTGGTACGAGGCCGTGACCGAGACCCCGCTCGTCGCGCTGCAGGGGAGTGCGGAGGCTCTCATTGACGTCTTCGAGGACAACTTCGAGATGGCCATGGACTACCTGGCCATGGTGGCCCGGGGCGTGCTCCGCATTCTGGAGGCGGAGGAGGGGGGCGGCGCGGTTGGGCACTCCCTGGGCGGCCGTTTGTAGTCCAGCCGTGCGCAAGACGCGCGCGCCGAGTTGCGCGCTGTCGTCACCCGTCGGAGCCCGCCGAGACCCCGCAAATACTTGCGGGTCGAGGCAAGTCTGTTCTAAGCTATCCTTCTTCGTGTATTGCGAGGAGGCATTATGAGCGATGATCACGGTGCCGGCGCTTCGGGAATCATCCTTTCGTTCATCCTAGGGGGCCTGGCCGGTGCGGCCCTGGCTGTCCTCTTCGCCCCCCGCTCCGGCGAGGAGACCCGGGAGCTCCTGGAGGGAAAGCTCCGGGAAAGCGCCGAGCGGGGCAAGCGCCTCCGGGATCGGGCGGTCAGCAAGAGCCGCGAGACCCTGGAGGACGCGGCCGAATACCTGGACAAGCAGAAAGAGAGCCTGGAGAAGCGGCGGGACCGGCTGGCGGCGGCGGTGGAGGCCGGTCGCCAGGCCTATCGCGACGAGAAGGAAAAGATGTAACAACCCCGTGCGCGGAGACGGGGGCTAGCGGGAGAGGGGCGAGAGATGGACTCCTGGGCGGTGCTCTTCCTGGGCGTGATCGCGTTGTCGTCCCTCGTCCAGGCCGTCTTCTTGATCGGGCTCGCGGTGGGGGGGCGTCGCCTGGCCCGCCGCCTCGACGAGATGCAGAAGGGGATCGATCGGGAGATCCGCCCCACCCTCGACAACCTCTCGCGCATCACCCGGAACCTGGCCGAGATCGCGGATCTGGCCACCCTGCAGGCGCGCCGGGTCGATGACGTGCTGGCCGACACCGTGGACAAGATCGAGGAAGCCACGGACATGATCCGCCGCGTGATCCTGCGCCCGCTGGGCCCGCTCGTGGACGTTGCCGCCTTTTTGAAGGGGCTACGCCGGGGCGTTCAGGTCTACCGGAAGCTCCGCGGGCTCGAGTCGCAGGGGCGCGGTTCCTCCCGCCGCAACGCGGACGAGGACGAGCACCTCTTCATCTGAAGTTCCCCAGAACCCCGGGTCGGGCCTGGGCGGCTTCAGCGGGGAGGGCTAGGCCGGGTTGAACCCTCCCGCACTCGGCGGGCGATCGTGCGCTCGAGGCGCGCGCGCTGTTCGGGGGCCAGGTCGTTCGTGCCCACTCGGACCTGGGCCTCCGCGCGGTCGGTAATCACCAGCGCCTGCGCGCCCGTATCCACCCGGGTCACATCCCCCCAGGCAATGGTGGTCGAGCCCAGCAGGCCGCCCAGGGTGATGCCGGTCTCGCCCGCCTCCAGGCGATAGGCCAGGAGGCGAAGGCCCAGGAAAAGGGCGGCCAGCGCCAAACCGGCCGCGCCCAGGCGCAGGAGCCGGTTGCGGAGGAGGGCGGCCAGGAGCCCGGACGCGGCGGTGGCGAGGAGGGCGGCCGCGCCCCGCGGCCACGGGTAGTCGATGCGCAGGCCAGTGTTGAGCCAGGTGACGCGGGCGGGGCCGAAGGCCAGCCCGGCGCCGGCCAGGACGGCCGCGCCCAGAATCACCAGCGCAAGTCGGCGGCGCCACATGAGGCCGATTCTGGCATGACCTCCGCCTCGGCCGCATCCCGATCCGGGAGAGAGGGGTGCGGGTACAGGTCGACGTCCCTCTTCGAGACGGGGGAGAGGGTTTCGGACAGGCCGGGCGACCAGCGGCAGACGCCTCTGATCCGCCGCGCCTGTCGGCATGGCTCACAACGAGGCAGAGATCGACCGCCGACGAACAAGGGCCGCCCTAGGGCCCATGATATAAGGCCGTGTGCCCCTGCTGGCTCTCGCCCTCCTCCTGGCTCTCCCCTCGCCCGTTCCTCCCTCCGGCCTCCGCTTGGGCGCGAGCGTGCGCCCCCTGCGCGAGGCCGTGGACCTCCGGATCGTGCCCAGCGCCGAGCGTTTCTC
>DATMQU010000440.1:0-10123 GCA_035566715.1 Vicinamibacteria bacterium | reverse complement strand
AGGCGGAGATCGCCCGGGCGGGGAGGGCGGACCTTCCGGCGAGGGCTCGGGGGGCCTCCTCGGTGACCCCGCCCGCTTCGGTCTCTGGGCGTTCCTGGGCACGGTCAGCATGCTCTTCATTGGTTTCACGAGCGCCGTCATCCTGCGCCGGGCCTCGGGGGATTGGCGACCCCTCCCCGCCCCCCCCGTCCTCTGGCTCAACACCGCCGCCCTTCTGGCTAGCAGCGCCACCCTGGAGGCCGCCCGGCGCCGGCTGCGGGCCTGGGATGCGCGGTCGGC
Source organism: Vicinamibacteria bacterium (assembly GCA_035566715.1). Lineage (GTDB taxonomy): Bacteria > Acidobacteriota > Vicinamibacteria > Fen-336 > Fen-336 > DATMML01. The sequence continues at coordinate 9,844 of DATMQU010000440.1, read as the reverse complement.
CCAAGCCTTGCTGGGCGTGACCGGGCTCCTCGGCGGTCTCTTTCTCACCGGGCAGGTCGTGGCCTGGCGGCAGCTGGCCGCCCGTGGCATCTTTCTGGCCTCCAACCCCCACAGCTCGTTCTTCTACCTGTTGACCGGCGTCCACGGGGCCCACCTCCTCGGGGGCCTGGCCTGGTTCGCGGTCGCGTTCGTGGGCATGCGCCGCTTGAACTACGTGCCGGGCGGGGACGGCCTGCGCCTTTTCGCCACCTACTGGCACTTCCTGGACGCCCTCTGGGTCTACCTCTTGTTCCTGCTCTTCGTGCTCTGAAGGAGGAGAACGATGCCGGACGCCTCGCACGCCGCCGTCATGGAAGCCCACTGGGGCGGGGGGGCCGCGCCCTTCGGCGCGAGCTGGCAGAAGACGATGATGTGGATCTTCATCGTCACCGACGGGCTGCTGTTCTCCGGGCTGCTCTGCGGCTACGCCTTCCTGCGCATGGCGAGCCCGCTCCCCTGGCCAAAGCAGACCGAGGTCTTCAGCATGCCCTTCATCGCCCTCATGACCTTCATCCTCATCACCTCGAGCGCGACCATGGGCACGGCGGTGGGGGCCTCCAGACTGGGGAACCGCGGGATGGCGACGCGCTTCCTCTTCCTGACCATCCTGGGGGGGGCCGCCTTCCTGGGCTGCCAGGCCTACGAGTGGACCCACATCATCCGCGAGGGCGCCCGGCTCGCGGGCGCCCTGCCCGGCAGCGAGCTCGCGCATTTCGGCGTGCCGCCCCAGTTTCCCGCGACTTTCTTCGTGCTCACCGGCTTCCACGGTTCCCACGTCTTCTCGGGGCTGGTGATTCTCACCATCACCACCATCCGCAACGGTCTGGGCAAGACGCCCGCCCAGGGGGTGGAGATGGCGGGTCTCTACTGGCACTTCGTGGACCTCGTGTGGGTGTTCATCTTCACCCTCTTCTACCTGCTGTAGCATAGGAGGGAGAGCCATGAGCGAAACCAGCCACGACAAACCCTATCGGGTCTACTGGGTGACCTGGGCCATCCTGCTCGTCATCACCGTGTCCATGCTGGGGGCCGAGCTCTTGCACCTGCCCCGCTGGTTCCTGATCGCCTTTCTCCTCTCCTTCATGATGGTCAAGGCCCTCATGATCGGGGGGAATTTCATGCACCTCCGCTACGAGAAGGCCAACTTGGCGGTAATGGTCTTCGCGGGCATCATGGTGACCTCCCTGATCCTGTTGGCGTTCATCACGCCCGAGAGCTGGAACGTGATGCACCGGACGCTGCGATGACGGGGCGGACGGGCCGCCGCCTGGCCCTGGGCCTCGTGGTCCTCGGTGTCCTCATGCTGGCGGGGGGCCCCGCCGTGGCCCAGTGCTCCATCTGCAAGACCGTCCTCACGCAGTCCCCCGAGGGCCGTCAAATCGGGGCCACCGTCAATACCGCGATTCTGGTCATGCTCCTCGCTCCCTACCTGGTCTTTGGCTCCTTGGTCGTCATCCTCTTTCGCGTACGCATCGCGCGCGAGGTCGCGCGCTGGGCCCGGCTTTTCCTGCTCTTCCGCTGAGGCTGCCCGGTCCTCTCCCCCCTCGCGCGGGGCGCCGGAGGGGCCCATGAGTGTCGCCGACCTTCCGGCCCTGAACGCCGCCTTGAATGCGACGAGCGCGGTTCTCCTCGGCACCGGCTACGGCTTCATTCGCGCCGGCCGCCGCACCGCCCACCGCAATTGCATGCTGGCCGCCGTCGTGAGTTCCAGCCTTTTCCTTGTGTCCTATCTCGTCTACCACGCCCGGGTGGGCTCGGTGCCCTTCGGAGGCCGCGGATTCGTCCGCGTCGCCTATTTCGCCATCCTCCTCAGCCACACCCTCCTGGCCGTGGCCATCGTGCCGCTCGCGCTCGTGACCCTCGTGCGGGCCCTCCGCGAGCGCTTCCCCGCCCACCGCCGCATCGCCCGCGTGACCCTCCCCCTCTGGGGCTACGTCTCGGTCACGGGGGTGGTGATCTACTGGATGCTCTACCGCCTCTGAACGGCCTCCCTCAGGGACAGGACGTCCCCCGGCGAGGACGCGGCCTTCCCCGCAAGTGACTGTGCTTGATGCAGATGAGTCCGGCACCAGTCGTGCACTCCGTTGACGGGGATTCGTGTGCAGGTCTACGATCAAGTCCGGATGCGCTATCGGCTGGGCGTGGGAGTCCGGGCGTTGGCCCTGCTCCTCGTGGCGGCCACCGGGCTCGCGCAAGCCAACGAGGCGGTCTGGTCTCGGCTCCGCAGCATCGAGGCTGCCTTCCGGCAGGGGGATGCCACCGCCCTCCGCCTCTCCTTCTCCACCGCGGGCAAGGTGCGGGTGGAGCTCAAAGACGTGCCGGGCGGGCAGCGGTGGTACGCCCCCAGCCAACTCCAGGTGATCTTCGCCCAGATCTTCGAGCAGTACTCGACGCGCGAGCTCGCCTTCCCCAAGACCGACGTCACCCTCTCGTCGCCGGGAACCGCCTTCGCCCGGGGACGCTGGTTGCGCCGGGCCCGGCACGGCGGCCCCGACTCGACGGACACCCTCACCTTCACACTGTGCGAGGAGGGCGGGGACTGGCGCATCCTCGAGATCCGCTCCTCGCGCTGATCGCTTGATGTGACCGTGCACGAGGCGACCGGGCCGACGCCCCCCGCCGGGCCCTGGCCGCGGCGGCTGCCCTTCCTCTTCTTGCTCGCGGCCCTCGTTCTGAGCGGGATCGGTCGCCTCCACGTCCGTTTCCAGGAGCGGGCCTGGGACCGCGAGGTCGAGCTACGACTCCAGGCCCGCCTGGAGAGGGTGGAGGAGCGCAAGCAGCGGCTGGTCTCGGAGCTGGAGCTCGCGGCCGACCATGTGGCCGCTTTGCCCGACGCCGTCCCCGCCCTGGGCGGAGACCGGGCGGCCCTGGACCGCCTGTTTCGGGCCCTGGACGCCCTCGGCGAAGGGCGGGAAGAGCGGCCGGCGCTCGCCCTCCACGCCCTGCCCTTCGCCACCCTTGCCTGGACCAGCCGCACCGCCGACCTTCGCGGCCTGGAGGCGGTGGGGGGGATCCGGCGTGGGGTGTTCGTCCTCGCCGGAAGCGTGACCACCACTCTCGTGGCCACCGCCCCCGTCCCGGGCCCGGGTGGGCAGGTCCGTGGCCTGGCCACCGCCGAGATCCCCGTCAAGGTGCAGCGGAACATCCACAACGAGTACCTGAGCGACTTCGACCGCCTGGCGGGCGATGATCCCGGGATCGACGTCCACTATGTGGATGCCCGGGACGAGGGCCCGCGGGCTTTCCCTCCCTCCCCGAGCGGCCCTCTCACCCGCGAGGCCTTGCTCAAGGGCCCCTCCGGCCTGCTCGCGGCCGTGCGCGTCACGGCCCAGGGCCGGGAGGAGCCCAGCCGCGCCTTGGCCCTGCTCTACCGGCGCGCGACTTCGGCCCTGGCCTGCGCGGCGATCCTCTTCTGGACCCTGGCCCCGCCGGGGGGGCGGCCGCGCCTCGGGTGGCGCCTCCTGCTCGCGGCCACGGCGTTGCGGCTGGTCCTGCTCGTCTTGGGCCCGCCCTGGCCCTCCCCCGCCTCCCCGCTCCTCTCCCCCGACGTCTACGCCTCGACCCTCCTCGGCCCCCTCCTGAAAAGCCCGCTCGACCTCTTCGCCACCTCGCTCTGGGTCCTGGTGGCGGCCGGGCTCCTGCTCGAGCGGGCGCTCGCGCTCGCGCCGACATCGCCCTCGGCCCCGCGTGCCTTGGCCAGCGCCCTCCTCGCCCTAGCCCTCCTGGGGGGCGTATTCGCCTGGGTCTCCGACACCTCCGCCAACAGTTCGTTGGACCTCGAGACGATCTCCCTCTTTCCCGCCAGCGCCTCCCACCTCGTGATCCAGATCTCGCTTCTGTTCATGCTCGGCGCCGGCATCCTCCTGATGACGACTGTGTTCAGCCTCGGCGGTCCCTGGCCTTTGGGCCGTCGGGCGCGGGCGGGTTACCTCCTGGCGGGGGCCGGGCTCGGCCTCTTCGCGCTTCAGGTGTGGCCCCGGAACGTCGTGGGGCTTCCCCTTCTTCCCGGGATGGCGATGGTGCTGCTCGCCGCCGCCCTCGCGGGCGGGCGGCACCTCTGGGAGCCCCGGCTCCGGGCCGCCTCCGCGGGCGCACGGGCGGGGCTGGCCGTGGCCGCGGTCGGGCTCCTCGGCCTCTTGCTCTATCCGACCCTCGTACACTTCGCGGAGAAGAACACCCGGCTGCAAATCGAGCGCGACCATGCGTCCCTCATAAGACGGCAGCCCCAATGGCGTGAGTACGTGCTCGCGGAGAGCCAGCGGCGCATCGACGCCTTGAACCTGCTCGAGGACACGCCGCCCGGGCCCAGCCCCGCGGGCGTCGAGGAGCTCGCCTTCGCGGTCTGGTCGGCCACGGACCTCGCCACCTTCTCCTTCTCCTCGGCGGTGGAAATCCAGGACAGCGGGGGGGTGGTGATCAGCCGCTTTGCCCTGAACCTGCCCACCCTCTCCGTGGCGGGGCCACCGCGGCCCCTCCCTCCGGATGACGCCTGGCGGGTCGAGGACGAGCGCGTGACCCTGGCCAGCGCGGAACGGCACGTGCGGCACGCACGGCGACGGCTCTCCTACCACGGCGAGGCCCACGGGGCGGTCCACGTGTACGTGGCGGAGGACTTCTGGAACCTCCCCTTCATTCCCGGGCGCGACCCCTATTCGCTCCTCTTCCGGACGGGGGCACGAGCCGCGGCCCGGGACCCGTCGGCGAGCCTCCTCGTCTACGACGGCCAGGGCCGTGTCGCCTTCAGCTCCGCCGACCGGCCGCCCGCCTTGCGCCCGGAGCTCGCGGCGCGGGTGCGGCAGAACCCGACCGGGCTCTGGGTCACGTTGCCGCTGGACGGCCAGCCCCATCACACCTTTCTGTTCTCGGACGGACAGGCGACGTATGGCCTCGCTTTCCCGCAGCTGGCCGCGGGGCGGTACGCGGCCGATCTCGTGGAGGCCTGCGCTGGCCTCACCCTCCTCGCCCTCCTCGTCCTCCTGCTCTTGATCCTCGTCCGGACCCTCGCCCGGAGCCCGACCCTGTCGCTGTCCTCGGTGCGGGAGACCATCCGGGGACACTTCGCGCTGCGCCTCTTTGTGGCCTTCATCGCGGTCTCCATCGTCCCCGTGACCGTGCTGGAGGTGGTGGTGCGGCGCTTCCTGGTCGAACGCCTGCATCGGGAGTCCGAAGACCAGGCCCTGGAGCGAGCCGCGGTGGCCAAGAAGGCGGTGGAGGACTTCGCGTTCTTCCAGCGCGGCGAGGCCCCGGGCAAGGAGCCGGTGACCGACGCCGCCCTCGTCTGGGTCGCGAGCCTCATCCGCAACGACTTGGACGTCTTCGGCCGCGGCCGCCTCCTGGCCTCCAGCAAGCGCGAGCTCTATGCCTCGGGTCTTCTGCCGCCCCGGGTCTCGGGCTCCGTGTTCCGGGCTCTGATCCTGGACCAGATGCCCTCCGTCCTGGGCACGGAGAGGATCGGCAGCTTCTCCACCCTGGTGGTCTCGGTGCCGGTGCACATCGACGACATCGAGCCGGGCGTCCTCTCCATACCCCTGGCCCCGGGGCAGAGGGAGGTGCAGACCACGCTCGAGGAGTTGGACCGGACCATTCGCCTGGCTTCGGTCGCCTTCCTGGTCCTGGCCGCCGCCCTCGCCCAGTCCATGGCCCGCCGGATCTCGGGGCCGATCCGCGACCTCACCCGCGCCACTCGGCTCGTGGCCGCGGGGGACCTGGAGGCGCGGGTGACCACGACCAGCCGCGACGAGCTCCACGAACTCGTGGAATCGTTCAACCAGATGGCGCGGGACCTGGACCGGCAGCGCCGCGACCTGGAGCGCAGCAACCGGCTGGCCGCGTGGGCGGAGATGGCCCGCCACGTCGCCCACGACGTCAAGAACCCCCTCACCCCCATCCAGCTCTCGGCCGAGCACCTGCGGCGGGTCTTCCACGACCCCGGGGTGGACTTCGCGGCCACCCTGGCCGCCTGCACGGACACCATCCTGAAGCAGGTCCGCACCCTGCGCGGAATCGTCACCGAGTTCTCCGCCTTCGCCCGCCCTCCCGCCCCCCGGTTGGAGCCCGAGGACCTGGCCGCTCTCGCCCGGGCCGCGGTCGAGCCCTATCTGGCCGGCCTGCCCCCGGGGGTGCGGCTCTCCCTCGACGTCGCCCCCCAGCTTTCCCCCGTCCGCCTGGACCGCCGGCTGGTGGAGCGGGCCCTCCTCAACCTGGTCGAGAACGCCCTCCAGGCGGTGGGCGAGAGGGGCACCATCACCGTCCACGTGCGCCCGGGAGCCGGCCGAGTGGAGCTGGAGGTGGAGGATTCCGGCCCCGGGCTGGAGCCGGAGGCTCGAGACCGGATATTCGAGCCCTCCTTCTCGACCAAGACCAGCGGCAGCGGGCTCGGCCTCGCCCTCGTGAAGAAGATCGCCGAGGACCACGGGGGAGGCGTCTCCCTCACGAGCGCGCCCGGCACGCCCACCCGCGCCATCCTCTGGTTACCCACGGAGGGCGCGGCCTCTTAGGGGGACCCCGACCGCCTCCGGAACGCGTCCTGGACGACCTCCAAGGCCTTCGCGGGCAGGTCGTAGGCGGGGAGCTCCTCGGGGCTCACCAGGGCCACGGCTTCCGCGTCCGAGCCCGCGCGGGGCGCCCCCGACAGGTAATCACAGAGATAGTCCACGATCACGTAGTGGTAAAGCACCCGGTTGCCTTCGCGCTGGATGCGGTCGAAGACGGTGAGCAGGTCAGAGGGCTTTACCCGGATCCCCGTCTCCTCCTCCATCTCGCGTACGAGGGCCGTCTCCAGCGTCTCCCCGACCTCGACCGTGCCCCCCGGGACCACCCAGCGGCCGCGCAAGGGCTCCTTGCCCCGGCGGATGAGGAGCACGCGGCCCTCATGGATGAGCACACCCCCCACGCCAATCGAGGGGTGGGCGACGGCCGCCCTCATCACGGCGAGGAGTGGGCTTCGCCCGTGACCACCGCCGGCGGCGGCTCGTGCCGGCGGCGCACCGTACCCACCAGGTACACGGTCGGGCCGGACACCGTGTATAGGCTGGCCAGGGCCAGCAGGAAGACCGCGGGATGGGTAGCGATGGACACGAACATCACCGCGATGGGGAGGATGATGATGTAGCTTCGTCGCTGGCGCAGGTCCAGGCCTTTGAAGGAGCGGTAACGAAGCGTGCTCACCATCAAGAAGGCCAAAATCACGACCAGGGTCAGGGCCAGCGAGCAATGGAGGCGCGAGGCGACCGCTTCGGGAGCAAAGTAGACGATGGCCGCGATCTGTCCGGCCGCGGCGGGGATGGGCAGTCCCACGAAAAAGCGGCCGTCCACGGCGTGCCGCTGGACGTTGAAGCGCGCCAGGCGCAGGACCCCGCAGACGACGAACAGAAACGCGGCCAGCCAGCCCACCCGGGGGAGGGGTTCCAGGGCCCAGCGGTAAGCCAGCAGGGCGGGGGCCACCCCGAAGGAGATGGCGTCCGCCAGGCTGTCGAGCTCTCCCCCGAACTCGCTCGTGGTCCCGGTCAGGCGGGCAATGCGGCCGTCCAGCATGTCGAGCACGATGGCCACGCCGAGGAGGGGCGCGGCCTCCCCGTACCGCCCATCCAGGGTCTTGATGATGGCCCAAAAGCCGAGGAAGAGGTTTCCGGTGGTGAAGAGGCTGGGCAGGATGGAGGCCCCGCGCCGAAAGCGGCGAGGCCGGGGCGGGCCTTGCATGAGCCGATCGGGCGGGACCGCGCTCACGGGTTAGACCGCTCGGCGAGGATGGAGGTGCCGCCCTGCACCCGCTCCCCCACCTTGACCCGGGCCTTGAACTCGCGGGGCAGGAACACGTCCACCCGGCTGCCGAAGCGGATGAGCCCCACCCGCTCGCCGGGGGCCACCAGGTCGTCTACGCGCTTGTCGAACACGATCCGCCGGGCGATGAGGCCGGCGATCTGCTTGAACATCACCCGGGTCGGGCCCTCCTGGATGGTGACCGCATTCTGCTCGTTGCGCAGCGAGGCCTTGTCGTTGAAGGCGGGAAGGAACTCGCCTTTGTGATAGTCCACCTCCACGATCCGGCCCCCCACCGGGGCCCGGTTCACGTGGACATCGAAGATGGAGAGGAAGATCGAAAGCTGCCAGGCCCCGGCTCCCAGGGGGTGGCCGGGGGGCGCCTCGGCCAGAAAGACCACCTTGCCGTCGGCGGGAGAGAGCACGAGCCGCGGGTCCTGTGGCGCCTGACGCTCGGGATCCCGGAAGAAGAAAGCCGTGAAGAGGCCGAGGGCGGCGGTCGCCGTCGCCGGGCCGGGCAGCCGCAATCCGAAGAGGAGGGCGCTCACCAGCAGGGGGGTCAGGATGAACGGCCATCCGTCGCGGGCGATCGCCATCTTGTTCCCGGCTCCTCCGCCCGCGGACGGCCTGCGGGAAGAAAGGCAAAGGGCCCGTGCGGGGCCCTCCGCCCGAAGCATCGTCGTCTTGCCGGTCCCCCTCCCGTGCGGGCCACGGGACGGGAGGACCTAGGGGTGCGCGGCTCCTTCTCGGACCTGACGGGCGATGGCCTGCATCCGGTCCTTCACCTGCAGCTTCTTCTTCTTGATGGTTACCTCTTCGACCTGCTCTTCGTCGGTCAAGACCGCCTTCTGAGTCAAGGTGTTCAGGCGGGTCTCGTACTCATGGTGCTGCTCGTCCAGACGGCGGTACTCCTCGTTGTGGCTGAGGAGATCGTCCCTGACCGGGTCCTGGGACATCGGCACCTCCTGTCGCTGTCTTGAGTCGGGGTCGGCGTCCTCGACGTGCCGTTCACGATTCCCGCGGCCTTCCGCCAAACGTCGGCGGGCGTTTGGCCGCTCCACGTGCTTCTACGTCCGGCCCGCCTGGCCGTAGCGCCCGTCCTGTGTGAGTCAGGGTGCCACGGTACCACGAACGGACGCCGAGTCGGATCCACCAGCTCTGGCCGCCTCTGCTTCGTCGCAAAAGCGGCCGGGGCTCGCGGTCGGTCAAAGCGCTCCAAAGCTGAAACCAGACACTGGATCGGGGGCATCAGGCGACGATCCGGAAGCCTTCTCCCCTCTATGAGACCGACGGTAGCACGCGGTTCCCGGGATTTCAAGGATCATCCCAGGACCCCCGCCGCGGCCCTCCGGGGAGAGGCGGGGAGCGGACGAGTACGACGGCGTCCTCGCCGGGGTCGGTATAGTAGCCGCGCCGCAGGGATTGGACCTCGAAGCCCAGGCCCTGGTAGAGGGCGAGGGCGGCCTGGTTGCTGCGCCTCACCTCCAGGAAGGCGCGCCGGGCCCCGCGCCGGGAGCCCGCGTCCAACGAGAAGGAGAGCAGCCAGCGGCCCAGGCCGCGCCGACGGTACGGAGCCGACACCGCCAGGTTCAGCACGCTCAGCTCCTCCCCCAGCAGGCGAAAGGCGGTGTAGGCCACGATCCCCCGCCCCGCCGCCGAGGGCGGGGCGGGCCCGCGCAGGACGAGCAGGGTCCCGGGCGGGGCGAGCTCCTCCCGGAAGTGCTGCGCGGTCCAGGGGTGCGTGAAGGAGCGGCGCTCCAGCTCGAGGAGGGCGTCGAGGTCGTCCCCGCGAGCCCGCTCCAGAAAAACTGGGGGCCGCGTCAAGGCGGGGTCTTCCGGATCTGCGCTTGGCGCAGGTAGAGGGGCCTCAGCGCTTCCGGGCCCTGCCCCTCGCCCGCGGCCAGCCGGGGCTCGGCCAGCCGGCCCAGGGCGGCGGCCACGAACCAGGGGCCGGGGGCGAAGATTGCTCGCGGCAGGGCGGCCTGGATCTGCGCACGGTACCGCTCCGCCCCGTCGCCCACGAAGATGAGCTCTACACGACACCTAT
>DATMQU010000439.1:0-5047 GCA_035566715.1 Vicinamibacteria bacterium | reverse complement strand
CGTCGCGAGATATCCGTCGAGCATCCGCAGCGTGCACGGCTGAAGCGAGCAGAGAACCGCACGCGCGGCGGACTCGACCCTGAGGGCGCCTGCCTCGAGCTCGTCGACGCTCGCGCAGGTCAGCGTCACGTAGATCGAAACGTGAAACGCCTTGTCCTGGCTCGAGGCGAGCCGTCGCTGCAGATCCTCCGCAGTCGGCAGCGCACCGCCGAGCCGCGGATCCGCCGCCCCGGCAGCCTCTTGCTCGATGAGACGCGACGCGCGCATGTTGATCAGCTGTCGCTGCAGGTAATCGACGATCCACGCGACGGGCAGCGGGGTGGCATGCCACGAAAGACGCAGGTTCAGCTCCGGCGGGAGGAGCCGGAAGATCCAACCCGCCTCCAGCTCCGTTCCGGGCAGGCGCTCGACGTACCACGTGCGGCTGTATCCGCGAGAGTGCCGGTATGCGTTGGCGCCCTCCTCGCCAAAGCAGGCCTGCCTGGCTGGAGTGGTGACCTCGAACCCCACCCCGATCTCTCGCAGGGCAGGCTCGAGACGTCTGACTCGAGCCTCCGTGGTGATCAGCGATGTCTCAAGTCGGTGCGATGACGACGACTGCGCCAATCGATCTATGAAGACCATGTCAGCACCGCGCATCTCATCGAAGTCACGCGGCACCGTGTGGTCAGGCGTCTCCCAGCCTGCGCCGGTTACCACCTCGATCAACACCTGAAGAGGTGCGTCGAGTCCATCGAGCAGGCGGCGGAAGGAGTTGATCCATCGCAGCCGGTCCCCTTCGGCTGCGCCGGCAAAACCGAGCGAACCGGTTCTGATCACCGCAACTTCAGGCCGGCCCGTGAACAGCACGGCGGGCGCCCGGTGGGCGAGCTTGAGCCACCCAAGATTCAGGGAGGAGATCACGCCTGGTGTGACGCAATGCGGGCCGGGAGTCGTATGTGCGGCCCGGTCCATACCAGTCGGTGAGTCCGGGCCACAAAGAGCACGAGGTCTACGAACCATCGGTCCGCCGGCCCCCCGCGCCATCTACCCCACGACATGAGCGCGCCGACCCCGATGACAAGCGACGAGGCCATGGCACGAAGCGCAACCGGACCCGATGCAGACGACCACAACGCGAACGCCGCGAGCAGGGCACCTACCGCGTAGGCCAGGCGCATAGGGGTCAGGCCGTAAAGCAGGCGGTCCTCGAGGTCGACGTCGAGCGGTGCGCGTACAGGCATCCTTGGCAAGGTATCGGCCTTGGGAGGCGGAAGGAATCCAGGTCGTTAACGGCCTGGGTTCCTTAGAATCGACACTCGGCTCCCATCGCAGGCGTGCTCGCGTAGCTCAACTGGCAGAGCAGGGGACTCTTAATCCCAAGGTTCAGGGTTCGATTCCCTGCGCGAGCACCACTGTCATGTAGAAGTTCGGCTGACTGGTCTCAAAAGGCCTTCGGCTGATGGGTTACACACCTTCGGGTGATGTGTCACACCTACTTCGGCTGATTTGTCACGCTCCCGCGCATGAGGGAGATGAGCGTGACTGAGCAGAGGTACAAGGCGGTCCTGGCAGTAATTGGCGACGGTCGGACGGTGAGCGAGGTGGCCACAGACTGGGGTGTGTCCAGGCGGACGATGCATCGGTGGCTGGCGCGCTATGAAGGCGACGGACTCGAAGGCTTGAATAATCGGTCGCACCGGCCGGCTCAAAGCCCTCATCAGATGCCACCTGCTGTGGAAGCGATGGTGCTCGAGATGCGCCGCTCACACCCTTACTGGGGAGCGCGCCGAATCGCTTTCGAGCTGGCACGCAAGCGTGTTGAGCGGGCACCCTCAGAGTCAGCGGTCTATCGCTGCCTGGTCCGTGCTGCGGTCATCGACCCGGTCAGTCGACAGCGGCGCCGGGAAACCTGGAAACGCTGGGAGCGGGGCGCGCCCATGGAGCTCTGGCAGCTGGACATAGTGCATGGCTTTTTCTTGGCCGACGGGACCTCAGCCAAGGCGCTGACTGGCGTTGACGACCATTCCAGGTACTGCGTGTCGGCGAGGCTGATGCCCAGGGAGCGAACCCAGTCGGTCTGCGACGGATTCAGTTCAGCTCTGAAGACCTATGGGGTGCCGGCGCAGGTCCTGACCGACAATGGCAAGGTCTTCACCGGGCGGTTCGCCCATCCACCCGTCGAGGTGCTCTTCGACAGGATCTGCCGGGAGAACGGGGTCGATCACCTGCTCACGGCGCCGCGCTCCCCGACCACGACTGGGAAGATCGAGCGCTTCCATAAGACGCTCCGCACCGAGTTCGACACCAGGCAGGTGTTCCGCAACCTGAAGACAGCACAGGAGGCGTTGGACGAGTGGGTTAGCTACTACAACACGCAGCGTCCGCACCAATCCTTGGCCGACGCCACCCCGGAGAGCCGCTTCCGCTCTGCTGACGGGGTCCGGCATCAGCTGAGACATCCAGAGCGCAACGGCGAGCAGTGGGTCAGCAGAAGGGTGGCGAGCAACGGCATCGTCAGCGTCGGCTATCAGCAGGTCAGCGTGGGCAAGCACTATGGCGGCAGCGCCTGCGACGTGCTGGTCACCGATGGCCTGCTCCAGTTCTGGGTGGGCAGCGAGTTACTCAAGACAGTGGCTCGCACGGGCACTGGCGTGGTCCGCAAACTACACGCCAACGGCACTGCGCCGAGGCCTCGGTAAATTGGGAGTGTCCGGCGTCAACCGGGACGCGCCCGTCGTCCATCTACCGGGACAGCACACGAGCACCATTGTCATGTCTCAGGTAGAAGCGGACCGCTGTCTCACCTGATGCCGGACCAGTGTAGGCGCGGTGGAGCGCTGGTAATCGCGGTTGGGATCCAGTGTCAATTCGCGCACTAGCGCGCCGTCTTCGCCGATGACACGCACATGGTCGCCGGCGACCAGCAGCAAGACCGGTTGGCCGCGGTGCTTGTAGCTGACGTGAAAGTGACGGAGACGGCTGAGGTAGCGAAGGGTGACACGGCCGCCAGCGTCGAGCCGGTCGCGGCGAATGCGGTAATCGACTTGCGGCTGAGCCAGTGAAGGTGAGGCTTTGAGTCGGGCGTTGAAAGCTTGCAGCGGCGTGCGACCGTCGAGCGCACGATGTGGTCGTTGTTGGTTATAGATGATGCGGAAGGCGTCGAGCTGGAGCTGCAGATGAGCAATCGACTTGGCCGGCGCCTGTCGGGCGAGGAAGAGTTTCAAAGTCTGGTGGAAGCGTTCGACCTTGCCGCAGGTCTGAGGGTGATAAGGCGTGGAGTGCACGCACTGGATGCCGAGGCGGTCGAGCTCTGACTCGAGGGCGACACGGCCACGCCGGGATCTGCCGCTGAAGACGGCAGCGTTGTCGCTGAGAAAGCGAGCCGGGAGTCCGTACTGCTCTACAGCTGAATAGAGGATCTGGACCGCGTCGGCCGCTTTAACAGTCCGGACTGCGACGGAGGCGAGGCAGAGGCGGGAATGGTCGTCGAGGAGGTTGAGGATCTCGACCTTGCTCGAGTCGGCGAGGTGCCACTCGGTGGCGTCGGTCTGCCAGAGCTCGTTGGGCAGCTGAGCCTCGAAGCGGACGAAGGAAGCCTTGGGCCGTTTGTGGGGCTCGGGCGTGATCAGGCCCTGGCGCTTGAGGATGCGCCAGACCGTGACCCGAGAAGGGGTCTTTTCAAAGCGCCCCGCAAGGTGGTGGAGGATGGTCTGGGGGCCGGCGTCGAGCCCGGCTGCGGTGAGCTCGGCGCGGAGCTCGAGGATGGCGTCGACAACGGCCTGGTCGACCTGATGAGGGCAAGTGGCAGGGCGATGGGGTCTGGGCTCTAGGGCAGCGGGTCCGTCGCGACGGTAACGCGCCAGCAGCTCATAGAACCAACTGCGCGAGATCGGGTGTTCACGGACGAGCTGATTCGGGCTTTGCTTCCCAAAGACGACCGCCTCGATCAAGAACCTCGCCAACTGCATGCCGCCACCTCCAGTGGCGGTCCGGTATCACCTGAGACATGCTATGCCCGGGCGGTCCGGTAACTACTGAACTCTCACACCTGCGCGAGCACCACCCGCGGCGGAAACGAGTTCACGTTGGCCCCATACCCAGGGGTTGCTCACACGATGTGTCATGCCCATCCGCTGTTTGACAGCGTCAGTGACAGCTCGAGGGACAGGGCTGGCGCGTCAGAACTGCGCTGATCAGGCCAATTCGGAATTCAGGGAGGGCGCTCGGACGCCCAGTGCAGGGAGTCGAAATCCCCTGCTCCCTCCTGAAATTGTCTTCCCACGTGACACCCTGCGCCCCCTTTTGGCCCGTAGGACAAGTGAAGGCGGAGTGGAGACAAAGTGAGACGACCGTCATGACGTCTGGTGTCGAGCGAAGGAGCCGCGAGCCCCGCTGTTCAGTACCGGATGAACGGGCATAGTGACGGCGGTGGAAGACAGCATTGAGTTCGCCCTCATCGCACGTGCCAAGGCTGGTGACCAACACGCCTATGAGCGCTTGCTCGAACCGGCGATCCGCCCGGCCACAAGGCTTGCCTTTGCCATGTTGAATGACCGCTCCGAAGCTGAAGACGCCTTCCAGGAAGCAGCCCTACGAGCTTGGCGGCGCCTGCAAAACCTTCGCGATGGGAGCCCGTTCCAGCCATGGTTCATAGGTATCGTCGCGAACCAGTGCCGGGAAGTCCGCAGAGGTAAGTGGTGGCGTTTGGTTCGACTTCCCGACGCCGATGCAGCACAACCGGTCGACGACGCGGCCTGGTTCGAGGGAGAGGACCTTCGTCGCGCTGTGATGCACCTGCCCCACGACCAGCGCGCGGCCATCCTTCTGCACTTTCATCTCGACATGCCGCTGAGCGACGTGGCAGTGGCGCTGGGCATCTCTCAGTCCGGGGTCAAAACCAGGATCAATCGAGCGCTGAAGCGGTTGCGTCCGGCGATGGCAGTTTCGGAGGTCAGCTTGGATGGCTGAGGAGACGCTGAGAAGCAACTTGGACAGAGCTTTTGATCCAGGCACCGATTTTCCGCATCCGTTGCTGCTGTCGCGAACCATGGCCATCTTGGGCGCG
>DATMQU010000438.1:0-4735 GCA_035566715.1 Vicinamibacteria bacterium | reverse complement strand
GACCGCGGACAGACGCGAACCGGCGCTCAGGGCCTCCCTGCCGAAGTCCAGGGTTATCTTCAGCCGGTTAGGCATGATGGTCTCGATCTTGAGGGCCCGGTCGAAGGTGGCGCCCCCCACGGTGACGCGGCCGGTGTAGGTCCCCGTGGGCGCGTCGGGGGCGGTCGCGACCTCAAACGTGTAGAACCCGTCGGAGGAGCCCGGCCGGGTCAGCGTCTTCACAAGCTGCCCCCGGCTGTTGATCAACTCAAAACGGGCCGGATGGGCTCCGGTCAGGCGTTTCCCGGGGTCGACGAGGATGAAGCCCAGGTACAGGGTGTCCCCCGGCCTCCACACGCCCCGCTCACCGTAGAGGAACCCCTTGAGCCCCTTCGGGGCCTTGGCGCCCGCGACGTCGAAGTGGGCCATGGAGAGGGCGGTGCCGTCGTCCAGGCGCAGGTAACCGGTCTGGCCGCCGTTGCGAACCACGGCCAGGAACGGCTTGCGCTCGGTCTTGAGCCGGGCCATCCCGTCGCTGCCGGTCTTGCCCGTGGCCACGACCTGCTGCTGAAAGTCGCGCAGGGTGACCTCGGCCCCGGAGAGGGGGGCCGTGGTCCTGAGGTCGGTGGCGACCAGCGTCACTTGGTCGTCCTCGCCCCCCTTCGCCAGCAGGCCGATGTCGGACACGAGGACGTTGCGGCCCACCTTGATGTTGTGGTCGTAGAAGGGGCGGTAGTACGCGGGGTGACAGGGGTTGTCCCGGTTCTCGTACATGGTGTTCCACCCCGCCGCCTCCTCCCACGCATCCCAGGAGCTCGCCTCCTCGACGTCCGTCGAGGGCGCGCTCTCCACCGGCGCGGGCACGGCCGGGGCGGACCCTTCGCAGGACCAGAGGATGTCGGGGCGCCGGAAGGACAGGGTCAGGTGGTAGAGGCCACCGGGGCTGGCCTTGGTGAGGGGCGTGAGGTCGAGGCCCACCGACACCGCGCGGTTCTCCTTGTCGGGCGTGATGTCCAGGGGAAGGGTCTTCTTCCAGACCGTGCGGCCGACCCGGTTCAGTTCATGATCCCCAGGCAAGTCGTTGACCTGGAGGAACTGCGGCAGGGCCGCGTCGGGGACGCGGATGGCCTCTATGGTCAGCGCGCGAAGGTTGACGGCCTCGATGGGGATGGTGAGGCCGGTGGAGGTCGGCACGATCACGCCCTTCCCGAGGAAGCGGACCTGCGGCTTCAGGGCCTCGAAGCTCACGCTGAGCTCGCGCCCCTCCCGCATCCGGTAGCCGACGGCGTTGCGGATGCCGGCCGCCACCTTCACGCGCTGATCGCCCCGGAAGCTGTGGGCGCTGTAGACGGCCACGACGCTCCCCGAGATGACGAAGCGAATGTCGTCGTGTTGTCCTATCTGAATGAGGCCGTTGAGGTTCTGCGGTGTCTTCAGCGGGTCCGTGAACCGGAGCTCGAGGTACTGCTCCTTTCCTTGAACCGCCCGGGCCTGGTCCACGGTGAAGGCGTTCAGTCCGGGTACCGCCACCTCTTGAGCCTGCCGCTTTTCAACGCCGATGGCGCGCCCATCCCAGCGGAGCTGGAGCTTGGAGGGATCCTCGCCGCGCTGGATGCCTCGGACGACGAAGGTGTGCGTCCTACGGTTCGGCTCGTGCGTCCACTCGACCTTGAGGGCCTGCTTCTCGTGGGTCACCTGCAGCAACTGCTCGACCCGGGCCGCGTCCTCCACGTCAGCGGTGACGAGCTTGCCCGTCAGCTTCTGCTTCTTGACGTCCTGGGCGTCGGTCGCCTCCAGCCCGTCGAGGGTCACCTCGAAGGACTGCGCCATGGCCGAGAAGTCGAACTCGAAACGCGGGAGAGGCACCTTGCTCTTGGGGAGCCGCGTCAGGTCCAGGGCGGCGGAATAGGCCTGCCCGTCGGGGAGTCGGTCGGCGGGCCGATACTCGATCTGGTTGAGGGCGGTCCAGACCGCGACGCCCTTGATGGCGGGGTCGAACTTGAAGGGCGAGTCCGAGAGGGGGGTGTTGAGCTGGGAGGGGTCGACCACGGCCTCCGCCAGCTGTACCCGGATGGCGCTCTCCCTTGAGATCGCCCCCTGGGTGAAGGCGGCGATGGTCGCGCGCTCCGCCTCCGAGAGCGCGCGGCGAGCCCCCGGTCTCTTCTGCCCACGACCGCAACCCCCAAGGATCAGGAGGACGCAGGACACCACCCAGACCGCTCGTAACGGACCGCGCATCGATCACCCCCCCGTGCTGTGTCGGTAGACGGCATTCTCAGCCCGTCATCAGGTGGAAGCAAGATCCGTGCGCTGAGCGGCGCCCGTCCAGGTGCCTCGGTCGGGAAGGGGTTATGGCCGGACATCACTGACTCGTGTCTGGGCTGACACCCCGGGGCGTTCCTGCCCGGACACTCGAGGCGGCTCCTCCGCGCGACCTCCAAGGGGAGCGCGACCCGCCGGAAGAGGCTTGGGCGCGAGCCCCCGGACGGGGTATGCCCTGAAGAGGGTCTGCCGGCCTGACCGAACCGCCGCCGGGCTTCGCCGGCATGGTAGGATCCCGAATCGCCCGATCGCGAGGGTGGACGATCCTCCCCCCTAGCCGTCCCCCCGGAGGGGAAGAGATGGCAGTTGTTCAGATTGCGAAATACGAGATCGTCGCCAAGATCGGCCAAGGGGCCATGGGCGACGTTTACAAGGCCCACGATCCCGTCCTCGGCCGCTTCGTCGCCATCAAGACCCTCTCGAAACAGCTGACCCCCGACGACAGCCAGAGGTTGCGTCTCCAACGCGAAGCCCAGAGCGCCGCCCAGCTCAACCACCCGAACATCGTCACCGTATTCGAGTTCGGCCAGGAAGAGGGGACGGCGTACATTGTCATGGAGCTGCTGGAGGGGACCGACCTCAAAGAGCTCATCGAGGAGCGGGCCCTCCCCAATTTGGCGGACAAGCTCTGGGTCCTGGAGCAGATCTGTGACGGCTTGGCCTTCGCCCACTCGAAGGGGGTCGTGCACCGGGACCTGAAACCCGGGAACATCCACATTCTTAAGAATGGCCAAGTCAAGATCATGGACTTCGGCCTCGCTCGCTGGTCCGATGCCGCCCACAGCGCGACGGTGGTGGGCACCCCCTACTACATCGCCCCCGAGCAGTTGCAGGGCGCGCCCGCCAGTGCGCAATCGGACATCTTCTCTTTGGGGGCCGTAGCCTACGAGTTCCTCGCGGGCCGGCGACCCTTCGGTGGCGAGTCCGTTCCCGCCGTCCTTTACGCGGTCGTCCACGCCGAGCCGGAGCCCCTCGTGAAGTCCGTGCCGGAGCTGCCCGGCCTGGCGGGGGTGGTGGGGCGCGCTCTCGCCAAGGATCCCGCCCGCCGCTTTGAGAGCGCTTCGGAAATGCGGGACACCCTGCGCCTGATGCGGCAGGCCCTCTTGAGCGGCATGCGCTACGATCCCGCCGCCGCCACCATCGCGGGGGCCCGTCCGCGACCGATCTCGAGCGCTTTCACCGTTCCCCAGGCGCTCAGCCGGGCCGTGGGGACGGCGGAGCCGATCAAAGAGGCCCTGCTGGATCTGCGAGGGTACCTGGCGGACCGTCTGCCCCCCCTGATGATCACCGACTCCATGAACCTCCTCCTGGATCGCCCGCCGGCGGAGGTGGCCCCCGACGTGTACGCCTGGGCGGTGGGGCAGCGCGGTACGCAGGTGCTGGTGCCGCTCTCGGACTTCCTCATCCATGCCCTCCGCAAGATGTGCCGGATGGGCGAGTTGAAGCTCGTCGACCAGGCCCGGCTCTACCCTTACGTGCGCGCGGTGGGAGAAGCCATCCTGGAGTACTGCCCCTGGGAGGACGGGGATCGCTTGCGAGAGGCGCTCGAGAGCCTTGGCCGCCCGGAGGCGGTGGCCGCCAAGCTGGACCAGCCTCGCCAGGCACCGCCGAAGAATCTCGCCATCGTGCGCCGCTTCTCCCTGCTCTTGGAGCGCCTGCTGCACGGGCTGGGGACGTCCGAGGTCCGGGAGGGGGGTGATGAGACGGGGCGGAGCAAGCTGGTTTCCCAGATCCTCACCAGCGCGGTGGCCCTCGCGACGGACGGTCAGGAGTTGGACGGGCAGCTGGCGCGGCTGAGCGAGCTGGGAGTGGCGGCGGGAGTGGAGCAGATCTTCAAATCGCTGGGCCAGGGTCTCTCCGCCTGGATGCCCCCGCCCGCCCTCAGCGCCGAACTCCTGGGTTTGGACGAGACGGGGGAACTGCAAGCGATGCGTCGGGTCATCGTTCTGGCCGAAGAGCCCGTGGAAATGACGCGGCGGTTCCGGGGGATGGTCTACGCAGCCATCGAGCAGTTCAATGCCGGGAACCTCGAGCGTGCGGTCAAGATGCTGGACCTGGCCGAGGGGATGATCAAGGAGAAGTTGCTCGAGGATGGCGAGGTGACCACGATCCGGCGCCGAGGGCACGAGTCGTTGTCCCAGGACCGGCTGCGCAAATGGGCGGAAAAGCCAGACCACCATGAGCAGCTGCGTCGCATCCTGAACTTCTTCCCCTTCGGCCTCGGCCACATGGCACTCCTGGGCGAGCTGCAGGCGGAGAAAAAGCGGGACCGTCGACGGTTCCTCCTGGCCCTGCTCGAGGTCCACGGTGCCCCCGCGCGCACGGCCGTGCTGGAAAAGCTCGAGGCCTACCGGGCCGGCGGAGACGACCCCGGTCCGTACATGCTGCGGAACCTGGCCTACCTGTTGCGGCTGATCCCGCGCCCCGGCGAGGA
>DATMQU010000437.1:0-3399 GCA_035566715.1 Vicinamibacteria bacterium | reverse complement strand
CTCCTCGGGGGTCTCCGCCACCTCCGGGATGGGCGCGTAGTCCGCTTCGTACACCGAAGAGAGCAGCTCCGCGATGTTCTTCTTGATGCTCTCGGGGGTGATCCCGTGCTCGCGGTTGAACGCCTCCTGCAGGGCCCGCCGGCGGCTGGTCTCCGAGATGGCCGCGCGCATGGAGTCGGTTTCCTGGTCGGCGTACAGGATGGCCGTGCCCGCCACGTTTCGCGCGGCGCGGCCCATGGTCTGGATGAGGGACCCGCTCGAGCGCAGGAAGCCCTCCTTGTCGGCGTCCAAGATGGCCACCAGCGAGACCTCGGGCAGGTCGAGGCCCTCCCGCAAGAGGTTGATTCCCACCAGGACGTCAAATTCGCCCTTGCGCAGGTCGCGCAGGATGCGCACGCGCTCCAGGGTCTCGATGTCCGAGTGGAGATACCGCACCCGCACCCCGAGGTCGTGGTAGTACTCGGTCAGGTCCTCGGCCATCCGCTTGGTGAGGGTGGTGACGAGCACGCGCTCGTTGCGGGCGGCCCGCACGCGGATCTCCGCCAGCAGGTCGTCCACCTGGCCCTTGACGGGCCGGATGTCGACCACGGGATCCATGAGGCCGGTGGGTCGGATGACCTGCTCCACCACCACCCCCCCCGACTTCAGGAGCTCGTAGGGGCCGGGGGTGGCGGAGACGTAGACGACCTGGCCCAGGCGGCTCTCGAACTCTTCGAAGTTCAAGGGACGGTTGTCGAGGGCGGAGGGGAGCCGGAAGCCGTACTCCACCAGGGTCTGCTTCCGCTGGCGGTCCCCGTGGTACATGCCCCGCACCTGGGGGACGCTCTGGTGGCTCTCGTCCACGATCATGAGGGCGTCCTTGGGCAGGTAGTCGAGGAGGGTGGGGGGCGGCTCGCCGGGGGCCCGCCCCGAGAGGTGGCGCGAGTAGTTCTCGATGCCGTGGCAGTGGCCCACCTCGCGCAGCATCTCCAGGTCGAACATGGTCCGCTGATAGAGCCTCTGGGCCTCCAGCAGCTTACCCTCTCGCTCCAGCCCCGCCTTCTCCGCGAGCAGCTCCTCCTCGATGGTTCTTATGGCGTCGTTCAGCTTGGGCCGGGGGGTCACGTAGTGGCTGGAGGGATAGATGGCCACCTGGGCCAGGCGCCCCAGGGCCTTCCCGGTCAGGGGATCGAAGGCGCTGATCTGCTCCACCTGGTCCCCGAAGAGCTCGATGCGGATGCCCGTCTCCTCGTAGGCAGGCACGATCTCCACCACGTCGCCCCGGACCCGGAAGGTCCCCCGCTTGAGCTCGTAGTCGTTGCGGTCGTAGCGCGCCTCCACCAGCTTGGCCAGGAGGTCGTGGCGGTCGAGCGTGTCCCCCTGGCGGACGAAGAGGAGCATGCCGTAGTAGGCCTCCGGCGAGCCCAGGCCATAAATGCAGGAAACCGAGGCCACGATCACGACATCGCGGCGCTCGAAGAGGCTCCGGGTGGCGGAGAGGCGCATGCGGTCGATCTCGTCGTTGATGGTGGCTTCCTTCTCGATGTAGGTGTCGGACTGGGGGACGTAGGCCTCGGGTTGGTAGTAGTCGTAGTAGGAGACGAAGTACTCGACCGCGTTCTGGGGGAAGAAGGCCTTGAACTCCTGGTAGAGCTGGGCGGCCAGGGTCTTGTTGTGGGCGAGCACGAGGGCGGGCCGGTTCACCCGGGCGAGGGCGGAGGCAATGGTGAAGGTCTTGCCGCTGCCGGTGACGCCGAGCAGGACCTGGTGCTTGTCCCCCCTCTCGATGCCCGCCACCAACTCCCCCACCGCTCGCGGCTGGTCACCCCCGGGCTCGAAGTCGCTCTTGAGCCCGAAGCGGGTGTCGGCAAGGGCGGGAGCGAGGCGTGGCTCCGGGGGCCGGCCGCGGTAGGTTCCCTCTCCGCGCCCGTGGACGGCCGGCTCCTCGGGACTCTCGGGGGAGGTCGCGTCGCGCTCGGGCGGCCGCGGACTGCGGGATCTCATGGGGCCTCCGGGTGGGGGCGCATCCCCCCATGATACACGGCCCCGCGCGGGCGCCTCCGCTTTGGGTCGGAAAGTGGTTTCCCCCTACAATTGGGCTTGGCCGGCGCGCCTAGGAGGGGCCATGGAAGGCAACAAGACCACGCTCATCGACGCCCAGGCCGACGTCGAGGGCAAGCTCAAGGGCAAGGATGCCCACATCCTGGGGCGCTTTCGCGGGGAGGTCGACGTCTCGGGCCGCCTGCTCCTGGGCGAGGGCTCCCGGGTGGATGCCAAGATCGCCGCCGACCTGGCCGAGGTCGCGGGGGAGTTCAAGGGTGAAATCGTGGCCCGCGTGGTCCTCCTGGACGAGAGGGCGCGGGTGCAGGGAAGCGTGAAGGCCCAGGTCCTGGTCGTGCGGGAAGGGGCACAGCTCAACGGGGCGGTCAGCGCGGGCCCGGCCAGCACGAGCCGGGGGATACCCACCCCCACTCAGGGGGTCCTGGCGGGGTGATCCTGCGGGAACTGGCGGCGCGCCTGGGCTGCACCCTCCGGGGCGACGGCGCGATCGACGTTCGGCGCGTGGCCGGGATCGAGGAGGCGGGACCCGGCGACCTGACCTTCGTGGCCAACCCGAAATACGCGGCCCGGCTGGCCGATACCCGGGCCACCGCCGTCATCATCTCCTCCGACCTCCAGACCCCCCTGCCCAGCCTCGTCTCCACCAACCCCTACCTGACCTTCGCGCGGGCGGCGGCCCTCCTCCATCCTCCCCTGCGCCCGGCCCCCGGGGTTCACGCCTCCGCCCAGGTCGACCCCACGGCCGTGCTGGGGGCGGGCGTCCACGTGGGGGCCCTGGCCGTGATCGGTCCCCGGGCGCGGGTGGGGGCGCGCACCGCCATCCATCCCCAGGTCGTGCTCTACCCGGACGTGGACATCGGGGAGGACTGCGTCCTCCACTCCGCGGTGCAGGTGCGGGAGGGCTGCCGGATCGGGCATCGGGTGGTGGTGCAGAACGGAGCGGTGATCGGGGGGGACGGTTTCGGCTTCGCCAAGGACCAGGAGGGCCGCTACGAGAAGATCCCCCAGCTGGGGATCGTGGTGGTGGAGGATGACGTGGAGATCGGGGCCCTCACCGCCATCGACCGCGCGGCCATGAGCGAGACCCGGATCGGCAGGGGCACCAAGATCGACAACCTGGTCCAAATCGGCCATTCCGTCACCGTTGGCGCCGACACCGTCCTCGCCGGGCAGGTGGGGGTGGCGGGCAGCACCAAGATCGGGAGCCGCGTGACCCTGGCCGGGCAGGTAGGGGTGGCCGGCCACCTCACCATCGCGGACGGGGTGATCGCCACCGCCCAGACCGGCATCCCGAGCTCCGTGGAGGCGGGGGCGACCGTCTCCGGCTACCCCGCCATCGACAACCGGGCCTGGCTCAAG
>DATMQU010000436.1:0-11109 GCA_035566715.1 Vicinamibacteria bacterium | reverse complement strand
CGCCCCCCGTTTTCGAAGGCCGTGCACCACCGGCACCACCCGGCGGCATTCCTCGTCGGCGCTGATCCGGTCCGCCCCCCCCGGCCGCGTGGACTCCCCTCCCACGTCGACCAGGTCCGCCCCCGCGCCGAAGAGCGCGAGGCCGTGGGCCACCGCCGCCTCCGGGGTCGGAAAGAGGCCGCCGTCGGAAAAGGAGTCCGGGGTCACGTTGAGGACCCCCATGACCCAGGTCCGTGCCCCAAGCACCACCTCCGCCCCGCGTAGGGTGATCCGGTAGCGCCGCCGTGCCCCCTGCGCGTCGATTCGCGCCTCCTCGCCCTCGGCCCCTCGGAGGCGAAGCGGACCGCCCCCGCCCCGATGAGGCCGCACCCCGCGACCTTCCCGTCGCCGGCGGCGGGCGAGGCGTCCCCGGACGCAAGCCGGGCCCGCCGGCTCGAGGGGAGGGCGCCGCCCCCCCTCCCCCCACTAGGACGTCGGCTTCGGCGCCGCCATGGGGGGGGGCAGGATTCCGCCCACCCGTTCGCCGTCGTCGACCTTACCTTCGCGGGCCGGCACCGGGGCCGGGGCGGGGGCCACCTTCGGCACGCGCGCGGCCAGGGGCTCGCCGGCCAGGATCTGCTGGAGCTGCTGGGCGTCCAGCACCTCGTGCTCGAGGAGCGCCTCCGCCACCTTCACCAGCACCGGTCGGTTGTCGGTCAGGATCTTCTGCGCCCGCTCGTATTGCTCGGTCACGATCCGCTTGATCTCGGCGTCGATCTTAAGGGCCGTGGCCTCGGAGTAGTCCTGGTGCCGGTTGAACTCCTTGCCCAGGAAGATGGCCTCCTCCTTCTTGCCGTAGGTGAGCGGCCCCAGGGCGTCGCTCATCCCCCACTCGCAGACCATCTTGCGCGCCATCTCCGTGGCCTGCTCGATGTCGTTCTGGGCTCCGGTCGTGATCTGGCCGAAGGTGATCTCCTCCGCGATGCGGCCGCCCATACAGACCGCGATCCGGCTCTCGAGCTGCTCGCGGCTGTAGTTGTGCTTCTCCTCCGTGGGAAGCTGCTGGGTCAGGCCCAAAGCCATGCCGCGGGGGATGATGGTCACCTTGTGCAGGGGGTCGGTGTGGGGCAGGAGCGCGGCCAAGAGGGCGTGGCCCCCCTCGTGGAAGGCGGTGATCCTCTTCTCTTCCTCGGTGATGATCATGCTCTTGCGCTCGGCCCCCATGAGCACCTTGTCCTTCGAGCTTTCGAAGTCATGCATGCTGACGAATTTCTGGCTGTGGCGGGCGGCCAGGAGCGCGGCCTCGTTCACGAGGTTGGCGAGGTCCGCCCCTGAAAAGCCGGGGGTGGCCCGCGCGAGGACCGAGATGTCCACGTCCTCCCCGAGCGGGATCTTGCGGGTGTGGACGAGGAGGATCCCTTCGCGGCCCCTCACGTCGGGCCGGGAGACCACCACCCGCCGGTCGAAGCGGCCCGGCCGCAGGAGGGCGGGGTCCAGCACGTCGGGCCGGTTGGTGGCCGCAATCAGGATGACCCCGTCGTTCGACTCGAAGCCGTCCATCTCCACGAGGAGCTGGTTCAGGGTCTGCTCGCGCTCGTCGTGGCCGCCGCCCAAGCCTGCCCCCCGGTGCCGGCCCACGGCGTCGATCTCATCGATGAAGATGATGCAGGGAGCGTTCTTCTTCCCCTGCTCGAAGAGGTCGCGCACACGGCTCGCTCCCACCCCCACGAACATCTCCACGAAGTCCGAACCCGTCAGCGAAAAGAACGGCACCTTTGCTTCGCCCGCCACCGCCCGCGCGAGCAGCGTCTTGCCCGTCCCCGGCGGCCCCATGAGGAGCACGCCCTTGGGGATGCGGCCGCCCAGCTTCTGGAACTTCTGGGGCTCGCGCAGGAACTCGATGATCTCCTGCAGCTCCTCCTTAGCCTCGTCCACGCCGGCCACGTCCTTGAAGGTCACCTTCTTCTGCTGGCTGGCCAGGAGCTTGGCCTTGGACTTCCCGAAGGAAAGGGCCTTGTTTCCCCCGCTTTGCATCTGCCGCATGAAGAAGATCCAGAAGCCGATGAGGAGGATGAAGGGGGCCCAGGAGATGAGCATGTTGGCCCAGGTTGGGGTCTGGTCGGGCTGGTAGTTGACCACGACCTTCTTGGCGAGCAGGGTGTCCACGAGCTTGTCGTAGCCGATGGGAGCGAAGGTCTTGAACTGCTGCTGGTTGGTGTTGTGGCCCTTGATCTCGTTGCCCGTTATGGTGACGTCCGCCACCTGGCCGGACTCCACCTGGGCCATGAAATCGCTGAACTTGACCGGCGTCTCTTTCTTCTGGATCTGGGCAAAGTGCCAGGCCAAGAAGACCACGACCAGCAACGACATCCACAGCATCACCGTCTTGAACGTTGCGTTCACGATCTTAGGCCTCCAGACGCTCCAGGGTTCTCCCCCTCATTTCGCAAGGGGGCCTACGCCCCACGGGCCGATGGCGACGGCCGAGGGATGGTGCCAAGGTACGGGAGACCCCGGTAGCTCTCCGCGTAGTCCAGGCCGTAGCCCACCACGAAGCGGTCGTCCCTGGGCTTGGGAAGGGTGAAGACCGACCAGTCGGGGTTCACGTCGATCTTGCGGTCTCCTGGCTTGTCGATGAGGGCGCACACCCTCAGGCTCCGTGGATTGTGTTCTTTGATGTGGTCGAGCAGAAAGTTCAAAGTGATCCCCGTGTCCACGATGTCGTCGAGGAGCAGGATGTCCCGCCCCGCGTAGGGAATCGTGGTGGAGTAGATGATCTCGGTGCGGGCGGTCCCCGACCCCTCTTCGCGCATCGAGGAGACCCGCACCATGTGCACGGTGAGCTCGCTCGGAATGGCCCGGATGAGGTCGGCCATGAACACCAGGCAGCTCTTCATCAGCCCGACCACACAGATCTCCCGCCCCGAGAAGGCCCGCCCGATCTCGGCCCCCACCTCCGCGATCCGCCGGGCGATCTGCTCGGGGCCAAACAGGACCTCCGCCCGCTCCCTCAAAGAGACCTCTCCAGGCGCAAGCTGACGAGCCGGCCCCCCCGCCCAGGTTCCTGGGGTTCCCCCGGAACCCAGAGCACCTCCGAGCCCGCGGCCACCAAGGGCAAGGCCCCGCGCCGGTCGGCGGGAACGCGCTGCTCCATGAAGAAGCGCTTCAGGCTCATCTTCCGGCCGTGCCGCCACACCCGGTCCCCGGGGCGGCGCGTGCGGACGAGGAGGGGCTCGCCCTCCGGCGCCGCCACCACCGCCGCCTCTCCCTGGGAGGCCGGGGACCCCTCCGCGGGTCCCGCCACCACCGCCACGCCTCCCGGCAGCTCCACCCGGCCGGGAATACCCAGCGGGTAGGCAAACCCTGGCCGCGGCTCGGTGCGCGGCCCGACCCACACGTCGCCGAACCGGAACAAGGCGAGCCGTCCCCCGGGAAGCGACAAACGACGGCCGGAGGGCGCGGCCGAGCCGGCGAGGACGAGGAGCCGCTCCACGACGGCGGCGCTGACCCCGCGCAGCCCCCCTGTCTCCTCCAGGGCCCGGCGCACGGCCAGGCGCCGGAGGGCGGGCGGGGCCGCGGCCAGGCCGCCCCGCGAGAGGCTCACGCCCTCACCCTCCCGCCGCGCCGCCCGGTCGTAGAGGCCCCCGGCCAGCGAACCCAGGAGCTCGGCCTCGTCGGCCAGCAGCGCGGCCGAGCGGGCCAGGGTCTCCGCGATGCGGGGGTTGAAGCGAGACTCCAGGTAGGGCATGAGTTCGCGCCGCACGCGGTTCCGGAGAAACGCGGGGTCGGCGTTGCTGGGGTCCTCGCGCCAGGAGAGACCACGATTCCGGAGGTGGCACCGCACCTCCTCCCGCGAGACATCCAGGAGGGGTCGCAGGATGTCCGCCCTGCGCACGCGCATAGCGGAAAGGCCCGACCGGCCCGCGCCCCGGAGGAGGCGCAGGAGCACGGTCTCGGCCTGGTCGTCGCGGGTGTGGGCCACGGCCACCGCCACCGCCCCCTCCTCCCCCCGGACCTGCCGAAGGAACGCGTACCGCTCGAGCCGCGCCGCCTGCTCGATCCCGCCCCCCTCGCGGCGAGCGCGCCCGGCTACGTCGGCCCGGCCCGCGCGAAAGGGGACCCCCAATTGAGCGCAGAGATCGGCGCAGAAGAGGGCATCCGCGGCGGAGTCGGGACGCAGGCCGTGGTCGAGGTGGGCCGCCACCACGCGGAGACCCCTCCGGCGGCCGACCGTGGCCAGGCCGTCCAGGAGCCCCACCGAGTCGGCCCCCCCGGAGAGGCCAACCACGATCGTCTGGCCGGCGCACGAGGCCCCCAGATCGGCCAGGGCCGTGTCGATCGCGGCGACGAGACGACTATGCTTCACCAGGCGCTCACCCCTCCCTGGGGGAAAATGGTGGCGGTGCAGGGATTCGAACCCCGGACGCCGCGGATATGAGCCGCGTGCTCTAACCAACTGAGCTACACCGCCACGGACCAACGCCCGCGGCTGCCGGAGGGAGCGCCCGGCCTCGCCGGCCGCTCCAGACCGGCAGGTCCTTCTACGCCAGAACCTTACCCACTCACAGTTTACTACGGAATCGCTGGGCCCGCGGGGGCGCATGCTATACTCCGGAGCGCGGAGGCCATGAACTGCCCGGGTTGCCAGAAGGACGAACAGGAGACCATCCTCAACAAGTGCCCGATCTGCTTCAAGTGGATCTGCGAAAACTGCGGGCATCGCGCCATGGGCCGGGTCTTCTGCACCAAGCGGTGCGCTGACCAGTTCTTCTTCGGGGACGACGACGACTAGATCGCGGCGCGGGCCTCGTTCAAAACGAGGCCCGGAACCGCAACCCGAAGCCCACCTTCGAGTTGTTAGCCGGAGAGAACGCCAGCGGACCGCTGATGGGAACGATCGCCGAGACCTGGGGGAAGGGATTCTGCAGATCGTTGTGAAAGAAGAACACCGTTACCCTCCCCACCTCGGCGTAAACCTTCACGATGGTGCTGCGCTCCTTCTTTCCCAGGACCACGCCCAGCATGTCGCGGGCCGCTAGGTAGGCGATCATTGAGTCGTCCCGGTCCAGTTCCTCGCGGGTGACGACCGCCCCGACTTTCCCCCACGTTCGCGGCAGGGGCCAGCTCAGGTCGGCCCCCGCGTAGTAGCCGTTCTTGTTGACCGGGGTCCGGGTGGGAGGGCCGGGAAGCTGGGCGGCGGAGGTGTCGCTGAGGCCCCACTGATAGTGGGCGTATTCGCCGAAGACTTCCAAGTGCCCGAATTGCGGGGGGCGGTATCTCGCCCCCACCACCAGCCGGTGGTCGTTGTGCTTGGACCGCTGGACGGTGGTGTCCTGCGCGACGCGCGAGCCCACGTAGTTGTACTCGCCGCTTGCTCGGAGCTCGACCCCCTTGAGAGGGAAGAGGCGCACGGAAGCAACGCCCCCCACGGCCGAGTTCGTGTCCTCGGCGGCGGAACGGGTGAAATCGTAGTAGACGTAGTCGTGATAGGGGTTGCCGTTGCCCGTGATCACGGCCGTGAAGAACCGGCCGTGGAACGAGTCCTCCCCCCCGAAGGACCCATAGACCTCGGCCCCCACGTCGGTCTGGTTGTTGATGGCCTGGATGTGGGTGAGGTCCTTGACCGTGAACCAGCGTCCCTCCTCGAGCAGGAATCCCAGAGGGACAAAGAACCGTCCCACGACCACGCCCAGGCGGCCGCCCGCCTTGTGCACGTCGATGAAGGCGCGCCGGAGATACTGCTCCTGGATATAGGGATCCCAGCCGCTGTTCTTGTAGTCGTCGACCTTGAACTGTCCTTCCGGCTTGGAGGAAACGCCATACCTGGGGTCGGCCTGGTTGGGGAAGAAGAAGGGCGTTTGGTCGGAGGGCAGGAATGGTTCGGGCTTCACGGAGTCGTTGACGCCGTTCAGCTCCACCCGGTAGGAGAGATGGGGGCTCAGGGTCCCCGATACTCCCAGGATGGCGTAGGGGATCTTGGTCTGGTGCTCGCGCCCCAGGGATTGGATGAGGCTCCGGTCGTTGACGTTGGCCACCGCGAAATCCACGTCCAAGACGAGCTTGCGGGGCGCCTCCGGCTCATCGGCCCGGACGCGGCCGACTCCGCTCAATGCGGGCAGGGCGCCCAGAAACAGGAGACGGGCGGCAAGGGAGTGGCGCATCGAATCCTTTCCGAGGGGTTTTGGGGTGACCGGCGTTCAGGATGGCGGCGCGGGAGCGGGGGCGGGCAGGCCCTGCTTCAGATGGAGCTGGCCGCATGCGGCCAGGATGTCCTGGCCGCGCGGACGCCGGACGGAGACGGTCAGGCGGGCCTCGGCTAGGGCCGCGCAGAAGGCGTCGACCGCCTCCGCGCGCGGCGCCTCGAAGGGGATCTGGGGGGCGGGGTTCAAGGGGATGAGGTTCACCTTGGCTCGGGCGCCGCTCAGGAGCCGAACCAGCTCTCGGGCGTGGCCGGGGGTGTCGTTCACCCCGCGGAGCAGCACGTACTCGTAGGTCACGAGCCCGCCCCGCGGAATCGGATAGCGCTGGGCGGCCGCGATCACCTCTTCGATCCTGTACTTCTCCTCCACGGGCATGAGCGCGCGCCGGAGGGCGGGGTTGGGGGCGTGAAGGCTGATGGCCAGGTTCGGACGCACCGGCTCCCGCATCAGCTTCTCCAGGGCGGGCAGGATGCCCACCGTGGAGAGGGTGAGCTTCTTGGGAGCCACCGCGAAGCCCTCGGGGTCCATCAGGACCCGGAGGGCGGAGACCGTGGCCTCGTAGTTGAGGAGCGGCTCGCCCATGCCCATCATCACCACGTTCCAGGGTTGCCGCCGGGCCGGCGCCTCCTCCATGAGGAGGGCCACCTGGCCCAGGATCTCCGCTGGTTTCAGGTTCCGCTTGTAGCCCGCGATCCCGGTGAGGCAAAAAGCGCAGCGCAGTGGGCAGCCCGCCTGGGTGGAGATACAGATGGTGCGGCGGCGGTCCTCGGGGATGTACACGCTCTCGATGGCGGCGCCGTCCTCCAGGCGAAGCAGGTATTTGACGGTGCCGTCGTAAGACAGCTTCCGCTCCGCGACCTCCGGCCAGCGCAGCACATAGCGACGGGCCAGCTCCTCGCGCAGGGCTTTGCTCAGGTTGGTCATGGCCTCGAAGGAGCGGGCGCGCTTCTTGTAGATCCAGACGTAGACCTGCCGGGCGCGGTAGGCCGGCTCGCCCAGGGCCGCGACCTCGCGCAGAATCGCGTCTCGCTCCCGTCCAAAAAGGTTCGTGGCCATGGGCAGGGCATGATAGCACCGCGCCTGGCTGCTCCGCGGCCACGCGCCGCGCGAAGCAGAGGGGGCGCCGCCATCCGGCCGCCCATCCCACAATCCCCTCCGGGCCCTCCCCGGGGGCTCGACCGGCTCCCCTTTCCCGGCTAACATCAAGGGTTCGGCCCGCTCGGGAGCCGCGAGGGACACGCGCGATGGAACTGGACCGCATCATCATCACCGGGGCCCGCCAGCACAACCTCAAGAACGTCACCGTGGAGATCCCCAAGAAGAAGCTGGTGGTACTCACCGGGGTGTCGGGTTCGGGCAAGTCCAGCCTGGCCTTCGACACCCTCTACGCAGAAGGCCAGCGCCGCTACATCGAGAGCCTGAATGCCTACGCCCGGCAGTTCCTGGGGCAGATGGACAAGCCGCTCTACGACTCCATCCGCGGCCTCGCCCCCACCATCTCCATCGAGCAGAAGGCGGCCAGCGGCAACCCCCGGTCCACGGTAGGAACCATCACCGAGATCCACGACTACTTGCGCGTGCTGTGGGCGCGGGTGGGCCGCCTCACCTGCCACAAGTGCGGCCGCCCCGTGTCCCAGCAATCCTCCCAGCAGATCGTCCACGAGGTCCAGGAGCTCCCCGCCGGGACCAAA
Organism: Vicinamibacteria bacterium; assembly: GCA_035566715.1. Classification (GTDB taxonomy): domain Bacteria; phylum Acidobacteriota; class Vicinamibacteria; order Fen-336; family Fen-336; genus DATMML01. The sequence goes on along the minus strand of DATMQU010000436.1, from coordinate 3,239 downwards.
TACCTGCTCCTGGCCCCCCTCGTGAAGGAGCGGAAGGGCGAGCATCGAGAGGTGCTGGAGCAGGTCCGCAAGGCGGGCTTCACCCGCGTCCGGGTGGACGGGATCGTGCTCTCGCTGGAGGAGGAGATCCGGCTCGACAAGAAGAAGAAGCACTCGATCGACGCCGTGGTGGACCGGCTCATCGCCAAGCCAGGGATGAAAGAGCGGCTGCACGACTCGGTGGAGACCGCCCTCCGCCACGGCCAGGGGAGCATGATCGTGGCCCCCGAGGGGCGGCCGGAGAAGGTTCTCTCCGAGCATCGGGCCTGCCACCACTGCGGCATTTCCTTCCCCGAGCCCACGCCCCAGCTCTTCTCGTTCAACTCCCCCCTGGGCATGTGCCCGGAGTGTTCGGGGCTGGGAACCCGCATGGAGATGGACCCCGAGCTGGTGGTCCCCAATCCCAACCTCACCATCAACGAGGGAGCGGTGAAGCCGCTGGGGGCAGTGGGCGAGGGCACGAGCTGGGGCACCGACATCGTGCGGGCGGTGGCCCGCGAGCGGGGCATAGACCTCAACAAACCCTGGAAGTCGCTCTCTGCCGCCCACCGCCGGGTGATCCTCCATGGCACCGGCGACGACCGCGTGAAGATCCAGATCAAGGGGTCCTGGGGCAGCGGCGCCTTCAAGATGCGCTACGAGGGCGCCATCAACTCCATGATGCGCCGCATGCGGGAGACCCGCTCCGAGGAGATGCGGCAGTATTACCAGAAGTTCCTGAGCAACCGGCCCTGCTCGGCCTGCGGGGGCCGCCGCATCCGGACCGAGGCTCTGGGCGTCAAACTGGGGGGCCGGAACATCGCCGAGGTGACTGCCCTCTCCGTGGCCGGGGCCCACGCCTTCTTCGACTCCCTGGACTTGAAGGGGAGCGAGGCCAAGATCGCGGCCGAGCTCTTGAAGGAGATCCGCGCCCGCCTGCGCTTCCTGCTCGACGTGGGCCTCAGCTACCTCACCCTGGACCGCCCCGCCCCCTCCCTCTCCGGGGGGGAAGGGCAGCGCATCCGCTTGGCCAGCCAGATCGGGAGCGAGCTGACCGGCGTCATCTACGTGCTCGACGAGCCCTCCATCGGCCTCCACCAGCGCGACAACAAGAAGCTCCTGGCCGCCCTCCAGCACCTGCGCGACATCGGCAACACGGTGGTGGTGGTGGAACATGACCGCGAGGCCATGGAAGAGGCGGACTGGCTGATCGATTTCGGCCCCGGAGCGGGGCGGCACGGGGGCCAGGTGGTGGCGGCGGGCCCGCCCGCGGAGGTCACGGCCAAGGGAGAGGGCCTGACCGCGCGCTACCTGGGGGGCGACCTCGAGATCGAGGTTCCACCCCGGCGGCGGGAGGCCGACGCCCGGAAGCTGACGGTGTCGGGCGCGCGGGAGAACAACCTGAAGGACATCACGGTGGACTTCCCGCTCGGGCTCTTCGTGTGCGTCACCGGGGTGAGCGGGGCGGGCAAGAGCACCCTCGTCAACCAGATCCTGTACCCGGCCGCGGCCCGCGCCCTCCACGGCAGCGACGTGGTGGTGGGCGCGCACACCCGGGTGGACGGCCTTCCCGAGATCGACAAGATCATCGACATCGACCAGAGCCCCATCGGACGCACGCCCCGTAGCAACCCCGCCACCTACACCAAGGTCTTCGACCTGATCCGGGACTTCTTCGCGCTCTTGCCCGAGGCGCGGATGCACGGCTACACGCCGGGCCGCTTCTCCTTCAACGTCAAGGGTGGCCGGTGCGAGGCCTGCGAGGGGGACGGCGTGAAGCGGGTGGAGATGCACTTCCTGCCCGATGTCTACGTCCCCTGCGAGGTCTGTCAGGGCAAGCGCTTCAACGAAGCCACCCTCCAGGTCAAGTACAACAACCTCTCCATTGCCGACGTGCTGGCCCTCACGGTGGACGAGGCCCTGCAGCTGTTCAAGAACCCCCCCCAGATCCGCCGCGCCCTGGAGACCCTGGCCGACGTCGGCCTCGGGTACATTGCCCTCGGCCAGTCCTCCCCGACCCTCTCCGGGGGCGAGGCCCAGCGGGTCAAGCTCTCCCGCGAGCTCTCGAAGCGCTCCACCGGCCGCACCCTCTACATCCTCGACGAGCCCACCACCGGGTTGCACTTCGACGACATCCGGAAGCTGCTGCGGGTGCTGGACCGGCTGGTGGAGGGCGGCAACACGGTGGTCGTCATCGAGCACAACCTGGACGTGATCAAGACCGCCGATTACGTTATCGACTTGGGACCGGAGGGCGGGGACGCGGGGGGTCGGGTGGTGGCCAGGGGCACCCCCGAGGAGGTGGCCGCGGTCCGGGAGTCCTACACCGGCCGCTTCCTGGCCGACCTCTTGCCCCGGACCGCGGCCCGGCGGGCCGCCCGCTAAGGAGCCGGTCCCGCTACGCTAATGCGTCCCGGCCGCGGCCGCGCTCCGGCCCGCGCGGGGGCTCTTCATCACGAGCAAGAGGGGCAAGAGGGCCAGGAAGAGCAGCGCGAGCAGGCGGAAGACGTCGGTGAAGGACAGCATGGCCGCCTGGCGCTGAACGAGCCCGAAGGCGGCGACCCGGGCCTGGTCGGTGGCGGTGGCGAAATCGGATCCCCGGGCCAAGAAGCCGGCCCGCAGCTGCTCGAGCAGGGCCCGGGCCTGGGGGCTGAAGGGATCCACGTGGGCCCCCAGGACGTTCAAATGGGCCTGCTGCCGCCGGAAGAGGAGGGTGGTGGCGGCGGCGATGCCCATGCTCCCCCCGATGTTGCGCATGAGGTTGAACATGCTGGTGGCGTTGCCCATGGACTCCTTGGGGATGGGATCCATGGTGATGGTGGTCAGGGGGACGAAGAGCATCCCTAGAGAGATCCCCTGCAGGAACTGCGGCCAGAAGATGTCCCAGTAGCCCGCGCTGAGGTTCAGGGAACCCAGCCAGAAGAGAGTGAAGGAGCCGGTGACGAGCCCCATCGCCAGCATGCGGCGCGCCGGCACCCGCCCCAGGAGCATCCCCACCGCGGGCATGGCCAGGAACGCGCCCATCCCCCGGGGCGCCATGGCGAGACCCGCTTGCAGCGACGGATAGCCGAGCAGCGTCTGCAGGAAGATCGGCAGCAGGACCAGGCTGCCGTAGAGGACGAAGCCCATCACGGTCATGAGAAAGACTCCCGTGCTGTAGGTCGACACGCGGAAGACGCGCAGGTTGACCACGGGCTGTTGCACTCGGAGCTCGTGGACGA
>DATMQU010000435.1:0-2338 GCA_035566715.1 Vicinamibacteria bacterium | reverse complement strand
CGGCGGAGCCGAGGAGACGATCGAGGAGCACGCCCCCCGTCCCCTCCTCCCGGGCCAGTGCGTGGGCATCCTTGACCTGCCCCAGGATCTGCATCTCGCCCAGCACCATGGAGTCGAGGCCGGCGGCTACCCGGAAGAGGTGGCGCGCCGCCTCCCCCTCGCCCTGGGTGTAACGGTGGGGGGAGGGAGAGAGGAGGTCGGCGCCCTTGATCCGCGAGACGAGGGCGCGGAGGCGATCCTCGGCCGCGGGGGGATCGCTCGTGAAGGCGTAAAGCTCCGTCCGGTTGCAGGTGGAGAGGACCATGGCCTGGTCGAGACCGTCGCCCCGCAGCTGGCGCAGGAGAGCCCGGGCCTCCTCGGGCCCGAAGAACAGTGTCTCCCGCACCTCGACCGGCGCCGTTCGATGATTAACGCCGAGCAGGAGCAGTTGCATGGGACCTCAGGCGAAGGCGTGGAAGGAGGCCAGCCAGAGCCGGACGGCAATGAAGGAGAAGACAAGAAGGGCGAAGCCCACCAGGGAGACCGCGATCGTGCGGCGGCCGGTCCAGTGGAGTCCATGGTGGAGCAGGAGGGCGGCCAGATAGACGGTCCAGACCGCGACCGTGAGGAGGAACTTGGGGTCCTTGGCGAAGCCGGGGAACTCCGAGGCCGCCCAGAGCGCCCCGCACACCACGGTCACGGTGAGGAAGACGAGGCCGAAGGCCACCGCCCCCAGGCTCATGCGCGCGAGGACCTCGAGGGGAGGGAGGCGTTCGTAGACGATGCCGAAGCGGCTCTTCTTGAGCTCGTGGTAGAGAAGCAAGAACAGGAGGCCGTAGACCGCGGACGCGGCGAAAGCCGTGTAGCCGAGCACGGCGGTGACGGTGTGCAAGGCGAAGAGCGGGCTCCGCAGGACCCCCGGAAAGCTTCGGTTGGTGATGAAGGCGGAGGACACGGTCTGGAAGACAAACGAGAACGAGAGGAGGAACATCCCCGTCGTCCGCACGTTGCTCCGCCACTCCACGAAGAGGTAGACGAGGGCGAGGGCGAAGGCCACCGTGGTCATGACCTCGGCCGCGGAGGCGAGGGGAACGTGTTCGTAAAGAGCGGTGCGGAGGCCGATGAACAGGGCGTGCAGCACCAAGATCGTCTCCATCAGGACCCGGGTGGCCCGGGCCGCGAGGGGGTCCTCGCGGAAGAAGTCCACGGCGTAGGCCACGACGGCCAGCGCGTAGAGCATGGGCAGCATCGTGTTCAGCAGCCTTATGGTGGCGTCCACGGCGCGCTCCCTTCTCGGCCTTCCCTCCCTCGGGAGAGGCGGAGGCCGTCGGCGTCCGCGATGCCGGACGAGGTCGCGGGGGGCCGCGGTCCACGCCCCGACGGAGGCGGGCACCGAGCAAGATCGGGTGTAGTGCGGGCGACGGATGAGCCCGTGGGCTCAGGCGGGGGGTGGGCGAGCGAAGAGCGGGACCGCAAAGCCGGCCGCGCGGGGACCTTCCCCCGCCTCGAGCAGGCGCAGGGGAGCGCCCCCGGCCAGGAACAAGCGGGCGCGGGGCTCCCCTGACCTCGCCCAGAGGAGGCCCGCGGCGAGGGCGAGGGACCAGGCGGATGCGGGCAGGACGAAGAGGATGGGAGGGGGGACGGGACCCTCTTCCGGTACGCCTCCCGAGGCGGCGGGGGCCGTCCAGTGGATGAGGAGCACGAGCACCCAGAGGGCGAGGGCCTTCCGACCCCAGAAGAGCGGCACGCCCCTTCGGCGCAGAGCCAGGAGGGTCAGGAGCAGCAGAGCGCCGACGCCCCAGCGGAAGGCCACGCCCCACTCCAGCAGGCGCCCCTGGGAGATCCGCAGCCAGAGGAGCCAACCGTGAAGGGCGGCGAGGGAGAGGACGAGGGCGGCCGCGGCCAACGACAGCAGGGGGCGGCCAGGGAGCCCGAGAACCCCGGAGCGGGCCCGAAAGCGGGCCGCGCGCGACCCCGTCATGAAAAAGACGTTACACCTTACGCGGGCGAGGCGCAAGGATCGACCGCCCGGCCCGCGGGTGAAGGGCGCGTCGGGGAGCCCCCCGACGGCCCTCAGCCCAGCTTCAGGAAGCGCGCCTCCCGGATCCCCGCCAGCCGGGGCAGCTCGGCCAGGACCTCGGCCGAGACCTCGTTGTCCACCTCGATCAGCATGACCGCGCGCCCGCTGCCCGGCTTGCGGCCCAGACCCATGCGGGCGATGTTGATCTTGCGCTGGCCCAGGAGCGTCCCCACTTCTCCCACCACGCCCGGGGTATCCTCGTTCTTCACGAGCAGGATGTTTCCCTGGGGGATCGTGTCCACCTCCACCCCGTCGACGTCTACCAGCCGCAGGTGGTTC
>DATMQU010000434.1:0-3242 GCA_035566715.1 Vicinamibacteria bacterium | reverse complement strand
CCGTGATAGGTCACGCTGTAGGCGAAGCCCGGGGAAGGACGCTGCTCGAATGTCACCAACGCGGAGAGAAAGTTGCCATTACGCGTGTTGTCGGGGTCGTGGGCCGAGGGAATGAAGTTCGCCCCGTCCAGGTTCAGCTCGGAGACCGGCGCGCCCGACTCGTAGCGGGACAACTCCGACCGCGAGAGGGGTCTGGCGTCGATGATTCCATCGCTCGGGAGCGTGCCCAGGCTCAGCGGACTCTCGTTGAGCTTCGTGAACGAGTCGGCGAAATAGATCCGCGTCGCGAGCGTGGCGGTCGGACTGATGCGAACCTGGGCTCGACCCTGGATGCTGGAGGTGCGAGCCGTGTCATCGCCCCCCACGCCCTCGGAGACGTTCAGGTGGGCAAACCCGGCGCTGTAGGTGATGCGGTCCTTGTTCAGACCCCCGGCGGTGTCCGCGCGCCCCCGAAAGAACCCCAGCGAGCCGCCCTCCAGGAGGAGACCGCCCCGCGGCCGGCCACCGCCGTGGTCGGTCACGACGTTGACCACTCCCCCAATGGCATTGGAGCCATAGAGCGAAGAGCCGGACCCTCGAAGGACCTCGATTCGCTCGACGTCGGTCACCACGAGGTCCTCCAGGAACGCAGAAGCGTCCGCCTGGGTACCGGCCGCGTCGCGAAAGCGCACCCCGTCGATCAGAATGGCCGTGTCTTGGTCGCTTAGCCCCCGGGTCTTGATGGACATGAAGGAGCCCGGCCCCCCCAGCTGCTGGACGCGGAGACCGGCAACTGTGCGCAGCGCATCCGGGATGGCAAACTCGTCGCGGGCGTCGATCTGCTCCCGGTCTACGACGGTGATGGCCTTCGAGACCTCGTCGGATCTCTGCATGCTGCCGGATGCGGTCACGACGATCTCTTCTTTGAGGCCGGCGAGCTTGAGGGCAAACGTGACCTCCGCCGCGGTCGATTTGGCCAGCCGCGTGCGCTGCACCTCGGCGCGGCCGAAGCCGGGCGCGGCGGCTTCCAACAGATAGTCGCCGGCGGGCAGACTCTCGAAGCGACAGAGTCCCGCCGCATCGGTCACGGCGCTGATCCGAAGGCGATCGTCCCTCGTGTAGAGGATGACCCGAGCTCCCCGAACGGGCACGACTTGCGGATCCACGACCCGCGCGGTGATCGTGGACAAGTCCTCTGAAGCGCCGGCACCGGTTGCGCGGACGCTAGAGAAGCTAAAGAAAAGGAACACTCCCAGGACGCACGCACGCATGCACACCTCCCACCGGGCATGAGCCCGAGTCCTCTTGTTTTGGCCGGACAAGCGGAGAAAGGCCTCGGCGGCAGGTGGCGAAAGGGTGAAGAGACTCTGCGCTAGAGCTGAGAGCTCTGGCGGAGCTGCCGTGAAACCGGACTCTTCCCATCGAAGAGCACTCCGACTTCTCGGCTCGGGCAGGTTTCCTGACTCACGGAGCCCAACGTCGTCGCCCGCCTTCCCCCCAGTATCCTGGGAGTGGCTGCTCGTGCCCCTCAGGGCAATCGAGCTAGAGCGCCGACTCTCCGATCACAGTGGCGTGGGCCGTTGGGGTTTCTCACCCCATTCCCTTTTACCCCGTACGCCGGGCACCCGAGCCTGTCCGTACAAGGTCGACGGGACATTAGCCCCTTTTGGCCGTCATTTCAAGAGCGGCGGAAAGGCCGTCTGTTCACCCGAAGATCGGTATAGGATCCATGCGCTACCGAGCGGCCGCTGGAGGGTTCCCGCCCAAGCCCCAGGGGCGGAGAGCTCACGGCCGCCAAGAGAGGGCAAGGAGGTTAAGGAGATGAGGCGACTCACGAGCATCTTCCTGGGCTTGATCTTGATGGCCGCCGCGGCTGCTGCCGAGCCGACAACGTTCATTCGATGCGGGAGGCTGATCGACGGCCGGGCGGATCAGGCGGCGGCGAGCGTCGACATCCAGGTCGTGGGTGATCGGATCACGGCCATCGGGAAGGGCCTGACCGCGCCGGCCGACGCCCGTACGGTGGACCTGTCGAATGCGACCTGCCTGCCCGGGTTCATCGACCTGCATGCCCACATCCTGCTCAACCCCGGGGACGTCCTCGCCGAAGCGATGCGGAAATCGAGCGCGCGCAAGGCGCTCGAGGGCCTGCGCAACGCCCAGGTCCGGCTCCAGAACGGCTTCACCACGCTGCGCGACCCCGGCGACATCGACCTGTACTACTCCACGGTCGAGGTCCGTGACGCGATCGCCCGCGGCGACTTCCAGGGCCCCCGCCTCTTCATCGCCCCCCACATGATCTCCCCCACCGGCGGTCACGGTGACTTCAACGACCTCGCGCCCGACCTCGCCCTCCAGGTCCCTAACGTCGTCGTGGACGGCGCGGAGGCCATGCGAAAGGCGATCCGCGAGGAGGTCAAGCACGGGGCGGACTGGATCAAGCTGGCTGCCAGCGGGGGCGTCATGTCGGCGGGGGACGACCCCCGAGGCCAGGCTTTCACGGACGAGGAGCTCCGCGCCGCCGTCGACGAGGCCCACCGGCTCGGTCGGAAGATCACGGTTCACGCGATCGGCGCCGGGAGCATCAAGGCCTCGCTGCGCGCGGGCGTCGACTGCATCGAGCACGGCGCCCTGATCGACGACGAGGGGATAGGGCTGATGAAGGAGCGCAACGTTCCCCTGGTGCCCACGGTCTACGTGCTTGACTACATCATCGAGGAGGGGGAGAAGCGCGGCATCCCCGCCGACCGCATCGCGAAAGCAAAGGCGCTCCAGGCCGAGCGCGATCGCTGCCTGCGCGCCGCATTCGCGGCCGGGGTGACGGTTGCCTTTGGCTCCGACACCATCTACCCCCACGCGCAAGCCAACCGTGAGTTCGCGCGCATGGTGCGCGTCGGCCTGTCCCCCATGGCCTCGATCCGAGCCGCTACGACCAACGCCGCCCGTGTTCTCGGGATCGAGAAGGACGTGGGAGCCCTCGAGAGCGGAAAGCGGGCCGACGTGGTGGCCGTCGGCCGCGACCCCCTCGCCGACCCGAGCGCCCTCGAGAATGTCGTCTTCGTCATGAAAGACGGCCGGGTGGCTAGGCCGGCCGAGGGAGGTCGCCGCTGACGAGGTTTAGGGCCTGACGCGTGAGCTAGCGTGGCTCCCATCCAGATAGAGTCGTTCCGAACCTCATCCGATAGGGGGAGACGCTTTCCCAGGAGCGTATGGCGAAGTGAAGCCCTGAGATGCAGGGCCGGCGGCACCCTGCCCTTCGATTG
>DATMQU010000433.1:0-4184 GCA_035566715.1 Vicinamibacteria bacterium | reverse complement strand
AGGAGCCGTCCGTGAAAGTCGGGCAGCTCGAGGTCCAGCGGCACCCTCTCGTGGTCGACGATGAACTCGCCCTGCTGGATGACGACCCGGCTCACGCTCACGTCCAGGCCTCCCCCGCCGCCCCCGTTTCCCATGCTGGGGATGTCGTCCCCCCCCGGCCCCTCGGGAGGGTCGGGGAAGGCGTGGACACGCACCTTCAGGCCCTCCGCCCGCACCCGGGAGAGGACCAGGCGGCGCCCCCAGAGGGGGGCCAAGCTGGGGGTGACGACCGTGCGGGGGATCTCCAGGAAGGGCGGCGCCTCGGGCGTGTAGCCACCCACCCGGAGGTCCAGGATCTCCGCCTCCAGGGGGACGAGGTGGAAACGCACGCTCCCCACCGTGGCCGGACGGTGGAAGAAGCCGCCCAGCCCGGCCGCGATCGCGTCGCGGGACCAGCCGGCCAGGTGGGCAAAGGCGTAGGCCAGACCGGCCAGGAGGAGGACGGCCAGCAGCAGCAGGCGGCGGCGGCGGGTCAAGGCACCCCCGCCTTCACTCCACGACGACGAGCAGGGCCCCCGTCTCCACCGCTTGGCCCTCGCGCACCAGGAGCTCCTTCACCCGCCCCGCCCGGGTCGCCCGGAGCTCGTTCTCCATCTTCATCGCTTCCACCACCACCAGACCCTGCCCCGCCTCGACCGCCTGCCCGGCCTCGACCAAGAGGCGCACCAGCTTGCCGGGCATGGGCGCGGTGACGCGCAGGGGCCCGGCCTCGGCCCTCGCCCGGGGGAGCGCCCCCCGGCCCGCGGCCTGTAGCTCCACCTCCAGAACCTCATGGTCGAGAGTGACGCTGTAGCCCCGAGGCGTGGCCCGAAGGCCGACCTCATGGCTGCGCCCGCCGATGAGTAGGCTCAGGAAGTGGGCCCCCGTCTCCACGAGGTCGACCTCGAGGGGACGCCCATCGAGGATCACCGTGTAGCGGCCGCTCTTGCCGCGCACCTCCACCCGCAGGGTGCGGCCGTCCACCGCGGCCTCGAACATCATGCGGAGGGCCTCACCGCGGTCCCCGCTGCGCCTCGCGCACGCCCTCCTGCCACCAGCTCGTGGCCCCGCCCCGGCCGTCCCCCCCGGGGGCGCGGACGGCCTGCCCCTCCCGAAAGGCGCGGATGGCGGCCGCCACCACCGCGACCTCGGCGCCGCGCGCGGGACGGCGCTCCGCTCCCGCGAAGGCCGTCTGCACGAAGGAGGTGTCGAAGTCCCCGGCCAAGAAGGCGGCGTGCCGGAAGACGCGCTCGAAGAACGGCAGCGTGGTCTTGGGGCCCAGGATCTTGTACTCGGAGAGGGCCCGTTGCATCCGCCGCAGCGCGTCCTCCCGGTCGTTCCCGTGGGCCACGAGCTTGGAGAGAAGCGGGTCGTAGTGGATCGGCACCTCGTACCCCTCATAGACTCCGGAGTCGTCGCGCACCCCGGGGCCGCCGGGAACGCGCAGGGCCAGGATCCGCCCCGGGCTGGGCAGGAAGCCCGCGTCCGGATCCTCGGCATAGACCCGGCACTCGATGGCGTGTCCGCGCTGTCTCAGGTCCTCCTGCCGGAAGGGGAGGCGCTCCCCGGCCGCGATCTTGATCTGGAGCTTCACCAGATCCTCGCCCGTCACCATCTCCGTCACCGGGTGCTCGACCTGGAGGCGGGTGTTCATCTCCAGGAAGAAGGGGTTGCGGTCGGCGTCCAGCAGGAACTCGAGCGTCCCCGCGTTGCGGTAGCCGACCCGCCTCACCAGGGCCACCGCCAGCTCCCCCATGCGCGCCCTTAGCTCGGGGGTGACGAAGGGGGAGGGGCTCTCCTCGATCACCTTCTGGTGCCGCCTCTGGATGGAGCACTCGCGCTCGAAGAGGTGGACGGCGTTGCCGTGGTGGTCGGCCAGGATCTGGATCTCGATGTGACGAGGCTTGAGGATGGCCTTCTCGAGGTAGAGGGCGTCGTCCCCGAAGGCGCTCCGGGCCTCGCTGCGGGCGCGGGCGGCCGCGGCGGGGAGGTCGGCCTCCCTCTCCACGAGGCGCAGGCCCTTGCCCCCGCCCCCCGCCGCCGCCTTCAGCATGACGGGGAGCCCGACCTTGGCCGCCGCCGCCCGGATGGCGGCGTCGTCGGGGAGGGGGTCGAGCGTCCCCGGAACCACCGGCACCCCCGCCTCCGTCGCCGCGCGGCGGGCCGAGGTCTTCTCGCCCATCTGGGCGATGGTTTCGCTGCGGGGGCCGATGAAGACGAGACCGGCCTCCTCGCAGGCGCGGGCGAAGGCCGCGTTCTCGGCCAGGAAACCGTAGCCGGGATGGATGGCCTCCGCCCCCGTCTTCCGGGCCGTCTCCAGCACGCGGTCCCCCCGCAGGTAGGACTCCCGCGACGGGGCTCCGCCCAGAAGGTGGGCCTCGTCCGCCCGCTGGACGTGCAGGGCGGCGCGATCGGCCTCCGAGTAGACGGCCACGCTGGCGATCCCCATCTCCCGGCAGGCCCGGATCACCCGCACCGCGATCTCCCCGCGGTTGGCGACCAGGATCTTCTGGAACGGAGGCTTCACAGGGGGATGTTGCCGTGCTTCTTGGGCGGGTTCTGGTCGCGCTTGGTCTTGGCCATGTCGAGGCCGGTGATGATCTTGAGGCGGGTCTGCCGGGGCTCGATAACCTCGTCGATGAAGCCGCGGTCCGCGGCCGCGTAGGGATTCGCGAACTTCTCGCGGAACTCCTGGACCTTCTGGGCCCGGAGGGCCTCGGGGTCTTGGGCCTTGGCGAGCTCGCGGCGGTAGAGCACGTTGACCGCCCCCTCCGGGCCCATGACCGCGATCTCGGCCGTGGGGTAGGCCAGGTTCAGGTCGGTACGGATGTGCTTGCTGGCCATCACGCAGTAGGCCCCGCCGTAGGCCTTGCGGGTGACGAGGGTGATCTTGGGCACGGTGGCCTCCGCGAACGCGAAGAGCAGCTTGGCCCCGTGCCGGATGATCCCTCCGAACTCCTGGGCGGTGCCGGGCAGGAAGCCGGGCACGTCCTCGAAGGTCACGAGGGGGATGTTGAAGGCGTCGCAGAATCGAACGAAGCGCGCGGCCTTCACGGAGGCGTCGATGTCCAGGCAGCCGGCCAGGACCGCGGGCTGGTTGGCCACGATCCCCACGCTTTTCCCTCCGAAGCGGCCGAACCCCACCACGATGTTCTGGGCGAAATGGGCGTGCACCTCCAGGAAGCGGCCCTCGTCGGTCACGGCGGTGATGAGCTTCTTGATGTCGTAGGGTTTGTTCGCCTCCGCCGGGATCAGGGTGTCGAGGGCGGGATCCTCGCGGTCGGGGGGATCCTCGGTGGCGCGCGCGGGGGCCGGCTCGAGGTTGTTGGAGGGGAGGTAGGAGAGCAGCTCGCGGATGAGGCCGAGGCACGCCCGGTCGTCATCCACCGCAAAATGGGCCACCCCCGAGCGCGCGTTGTGGGTCATGGCCCCGCCCAGGTCCTCCTTGCTCACCTCCTCGTGGGTGACGGTCGTTATCACGTCGGGCCCCGTCACGAACATGTAGGAGGTGTCCTTCACCATCACGTTGAAGTCGGTGATGGCAGGGCTATACACGGCCCCCCCCGCGCAGGGGCCCAGGATGGCGGAGATCTGGGGGATCACCCCCGAGGCCAGGGTGTTGCGGAGGAAGATGTCCGCGTAGCCGCCGAGCGAGGCCACGCCTTCCTGGATGCGCGCGCCCCCGGAGTCGTTGAGGCCGACCACGGGGGCCCCCGTCTTCAGGGCCAGGTCCATCACCTTGCAGATCTTCTTGGCGTTGGTCTCGGAGAGGCTGCCCCCGAACACGGTGAAGTCCTGGGCGAAGACGTAGACCAGACGGCCCTCGATCCGGCCGTAACCGGAGACGACGCCGTCCCCGGGGAACTTTTGGTCGGCCATCCCAAAGTCGAGGCAGCGGTGCTCCACCAGCTTGTCCAGCTCCTCGAAGGAGCCGGGGTCCAGGAGCAGCTCCACCCGTTCGCGGGCGGTGAGCTTCCCCTCCGCGTGCTGGCGGTCGCGACGCTCCGGACCGCCCCCTTCCTCGGCGCGGCGGACCTTTTCCCGGAGCTGGGCCAGCCGGTCCATCAGCATCCCCGCCCGGGGCCCCGCGTGGCGCGCGGGCGGGAAGCCCGCACCTTTGGCCTCACGAGGCCCGGCACCCACAGCCCCCCCGGCCACAGCCACAG
>DATMQU010000432.1:0-2012 GCA_035566715.1 Vicinamibacteria bacterium | reverse complement strand
GCTCTCCTTTATCCACGATCTCTACCGCAGCCTGAAGGGCGGGCTGCCCTTCATCCTGATGGAGTCCACGCCCAGCAGCACGAACTGGTTCCAGACCCCGGTCCTGAAGCCGCCCGGCCAGCATCGCCAGGAGATGCTCCTCGCCATCGGCCACGGCGCCGACACCGCCATGTATTTCCAGTGGCGGAAGGGGCGGGGCGGCTACGAGAAGTTCCACGGCGCGGTCGTGGACCACGAAGGGTCGGACCGCACGCGGGTGTTCCAGGACGTGGCCGGGGTGGGGGCGCTGCTCCACAAACTCGACGATGTCGTCGGCACCACCGTGCGTCCGGAGGTGGCGGTGATCCACGACTGGGAGGTGCGCTGGGCCCTCTCCCATTCGCAAGGGCCGCGACGGAGCCGCGACGGGGCCGGAGGTTTCGACAAGGAGTACGTGACCACCGCCATCGACCACTACCGGCCGTTCTGGAAGCTCGGGGTGCCGGTCGACGTCGTGGAGAGCGTCGCCTCCTTCGATCGCTATCGGCTGCTGGTGGCGCCCATGCTGTTCCTCCTGAAGCCCGGCGTGGGGGAGCGGCTCAAGGCTTTCGTGAGCGGCGGGGGGACGCTGCTCCTGACCTACCTCTCCGGGGTGGTGAACGAGAACAACCTGGTGTGGCGGGGCGGGGGGCCGGGAGGGGGCCTCCGGGAGCTGGCCGGCGTGTGGGCGGAGGAGATCGACGCCCTCTACCCCAATCCTCCCCAGCGGATCGTGCCCGTGGCCGGGAACCCTCTCGGGCTCGCCGGCGAGCACCCGGTCCGGGAGTACTGCGAGCGCATCCATCCCGAGGGGGCGCGGGTGCTGGCCGGCTACAAGACCGACTTCTACGCGGGGGAGCCCTGCCTGACCGTGAACCGCATCGGCGCCGGACGGGTGTACTACCTGGCCGCGCGTCCGGCGGAGGAGGCTTTCCACGACGCCTTGGCGGGAACCTTGCTGCGCGAGCTCGGAGTCGCGCGCTGCCTTGACGTGCTCCTCCCCGAAGGGGTCACGGTGCAGAAACGCGTGGGGGGCGGGCGGACCTTCCTTTTCCGGCACAACTTCAAGCCGAGCCCGCAGTCTCTGGACCTGGGCGCGGCCCGCCTGCGCGACCTCTCCGATGGCCGCCTGCTCACGGGCCCGCTCACGCTGCCCGCCCACGGATCGCTGGTGGGGGAGCCCGCCTGATGGGCGGCCTCGAGTTCCGCAATGTCGCGAAGTCCTTTGGCGCGGTGAAAGCCCTGCGCGGCGTCAGCTTCGCGGTGGAGCGGGCGGAGGCCCACGCCCTGGTGGGCGAGAACGGGGCCGGCAAGTCCACGTTGATGAAGGTGCTGGCCGGCATCGTGCGTCCCGACTCGGGCGAGCTGCTCTGGGAGGGCGAGCGGCTCGACCTGGCGACGCCCCGCCACGCCCTCGACCGCGGCATCGGCATGGTGTACCAGGAGCAGGTCCTCTTCCCCAACCTGACCGTCAGCGGGAACATCTTCGCCGGGCGCGAGCTCACGGACGGCTGGGGCCGGCTGCGCAACGCCGAGATGCGGGCGCGCACGGGCGAGCTCATCAAGGAGCTTCACCTCTCGGTCCGGCCGGAGGAGGAGGCGGGCTCTCTGAGCACCGCCCAGCGCCAACTCCTACAGATCGCGCGCGCGCTCGCGTTTGACTGCCGGATCCTGATCCTGGACGAGCCGACGACGTGCCTGACGGAGGCGGAGACCGCCGACTTGTTCAGGATCCTGGACCGTCTGCGCGCCCGCGGGGTCACCCTCCTCTACGTGTCCCACAAGCTCTCCGAGATATTCCGCCTGTGCGATCGGATCACGGTCCTGCGCGACGGCGACTACGTGGGCAGCTTCGCCCGCTCCGCAGTGACCGCGCCCGACATCGTGCGCGCCATGGTGGGACGCGACCTGGAGGCCGCGTCGGGCGTACGGGAGGTCGACCCCTCCGCTCCCCCCGTGCTGGAGGTGGAAGGGCTGACCCGGCGTCCCTGGTT
>DATMQU010000431.1:0-4925 GCA_035566715.1 Vicinamibacteria bacterium | reverse complement strand
ATCATCGCCTCCGGGTCCAGGCGGGCCGGATCCGCCCGGTAGGGAGTGTGGGGATCGATGTAGTGCACCCACAGGAACAGCGGGCGCGGGTCCGATTCCCCCAACCATCCCGGCGCGGTGTCGGTCAGCCCTTGCGCCCGGTAGTCGCCCCACTTCACGGGCGGGGTCAAGGAGACGATGAGCCGCGTGAGGGGCAGGTCGCGCATGAAGCCGGCCATCATGGCGCCCCCGCTCGGGGTCTCGAACTGCTCGAAGCCGTGGGCCATCCCCGACTCGGGGTGAAGGAATCCGTTCGCGACCACGGCCCGGGTGCGGTACCCGGCGGCGGCGAAGCGCTGGGCCAGAGTGGTGAAGCGGGCGTCGAGCGGCGAGCGTCGGAAGGTGAAGCCGGCGCTCAGGGGCATTCCGGCTCCGTGGCGAGTCGTGGGCAGTCCGGTCATGATCGACGCCACGCTGGGAGTGGTCCAGGGGCTGGCCGCCAGCCCCCGCGTGAACATCACGCCTTCCCGCGCGATGCGATCCATCTCCGGCGTGAGGGTGGGCGAGCGGCCGTACGCGCCCAGGTGGTCGGCGCGCAGGGTGTCGATGGAGACGAGGACGACGTCCGGACGTGCGGGGTCCGCCACCGGCGCGGCCTTGGGTTTGGCCTCCGCCGGCGGGCCCGGCCGCTGTGGATAGGGGACGAAGATGAGGAGAACGAGGGCCAGGGTCAGGAACGCCCACCACCGCACCCACCGGTAGCGTGGCCGCAGGACGGAGGCCATCGCCCCCACCGCGAGCGCGGCCAGGGCGTTGATCCACGGCGCCAGGGGCCGTGGCACCGGGGGTGCGGTCAGGGAGTCCGCGATCATGAAGGCTACCAGGGCCCCGGTGAGCCCGAAGCACACGGCCCAGCTTGCCCCGAGTCGGTCTCCCTCGCGCCAGGCGGGAACGAAACGCCGGACCAGGGCGGCCAGCGGCAGAAGGAGCAGGACGGTCAGGACGCTGACCAAGATCGACAGTTTCGTCAGCCCCGCCGCCATTTCGGGACCGAGGAAGGACTGGTTCCGCAGCAGGAGGTAGATCGCCTGGGCCAGGGCGAGAAAGGCGGCCGAGGCGGCGCCGGCGGCGAGGAGCGGATGCCTCTCCAGCCATCCTGGGCGGCCGGCACCTCCCCCCGCGGGGGGCAGGGGTGCGTCGGGCCCGAGCGGATGCGGGTCAGGCACGAGCGAGGCCTCCGTGAAGGGGCTCTGTGCGCGCGAGCAGGCCGGCCGGGGTCACCACTGGTGTGGTGACACCGCGCGGGAGCCCGTGCGGTCCGGCAAGCCCGTCGGCCTATGTGCACAGGGGGCGGTTGTCACGGATCCCCACGATACCGCAAGAGTCGAGCCGGGGGGGACGGCGCCGGTCTTAGTGTCCCGGAGGGAGGACGGCCCGAGGCACCCTGGGAAACCGACCGCTTGCTGTGCTTCTGCCCCTTGACAAGGGCTTTTGTTCGTATAAACTTGGAGGGTTGCTCTATCGAGGGCGGGGGTGCCTGGCGAGACTCCCTCTCTACTCGGCCTCGGAGGTCAGGTGCCCACGGTCAGCCAGCTAGTCCGGATCGGTCGGACGAAACTCCGGTCGAAGACTGACAGCCCGGCTCTTCAGGGATCGCCGCAGAAGCGGGGGGTGTGTGTACGCGTCTTTACCTCCACCCCCAAGAAGCCCAACTCGGCCCTCCGCAAGGTGGCCCGGGTGCGGCTGACCAACGGGATCGAGGTCACCGCTTACATCCCGGGCGTGGGCCACAACCTGCAGGAGCACTCGATTGTGCTCATCCGGGGAGGCCGGGTGAAGGACCTGCCCGGCGTGCGCTACCACATCGTGCGCGGGACGCTGGACGCGGTCGGGGTCCAGGGGCGGAAACGGTCGCGAAGCAAGTACGGAGCGAAGCGGCCCAAGGCGTAGGGTCGCCAGAGCCGGCGGCGGGAGCCGACGGCGGAGGTAGCCAAGGAAGCATTTCCAGCCCGGCGCTGGAGAGACACGGTCGGGGAGATCGGGCCTTCGAGAGACGCGAACGGCCAGGATCCTCGAGGCGGGGCGGTCGTAGGGCCTCAGACGACGCCGGCGGGGCCGGGCGGGGCCCGGCACCCGAAGCGCCGTCTGTTGTTTTTTCTGAGGAGTGAGCGGATGTCACGTCGCGGGCTCGTCGCGCGCAGGGAGGTCCTGGCGGATCCCCTGTACAACAGCGCCCTCGTCACCAAGTTCATCAACTGCATGATGTATGGGGGCAAGCGTTCCACATCCCAGCAGATCGTGTACGGCGCCCTGAACGTCGTGCAGTCCAAGACCCAGGAGGACCCCCTCAAGGTCTTCAAGAAGGCCGTGGACAACGTGAAGCCCTCCCTGGAGGTCAAGAGCCGCCGGGTGGGGGGGTCCAACTACCAGGTCCCGGTGGAGGTGAACCCCGCTCGTCGCACCTCCCTCGCCCTGCGCTGGATCATCTCCTTCGCCCGCAAGCGTCCCGAGCGAACCATGGTCCAGAAGCTGGCCATGGAATTCATGGACGCCGCCAACCTTCGGGGAGGGGCGGTGAAGAAGCGGGAAGACACGCACAAGATGGCGGAGGCCAACAAGGCCTTCGCGCACTACCGGTGGTGAGGCCGCCGAGCGAGAGAAGAGCGCAGAGAAGCTGATGCCGCGACAGACCCCCCTCGAACGGACCCGGAACATCGGGATCGCTGCCCACATCGACGCGGGCAAGACCACGACCACCGAGCGCATCCTCTATTACACGGGGGTGAACTACAAGATCGGCGAGGTCCACGAGGGTACCGCCACCATGGACTGGATGGAGCAGGAGCAGGAGCGGGGGATCACCATCACCTCCGCCGCCACTACCTGCTTCTGGCGGGAGCACCGGATCAACATCATCGACACCCCCGGCCACGTGGACTTCACGGCCGAGGTGGAGCGCTCGCTCCGGGTCCTGGACGGGGCGGTCGCGGTCTTCGACGCGGTCGCGGGCGTACAGCCCCAGTCGGAGACGGTCTGGCGCCAGGCCGACAAGTACAAGGTCCCCCGCATCGCCTTCATGAACAAGATGGACCGGGTGGGGGCGAACTTCCTCCATTCCATCGAGACCATGCACGAGCGGCTCAACGCCCCCTCCGCGGTGGCCATCCAGCTCCCCCTGGGCGCCGAGGATCAGCACCAGGGGGTGATCGATCTCGTGGAGATGAAGGCCTACCGCTATCTGGACGAGACCCTGGGGGCGGAGTACGAGGTCCAGGACATCCCCGCCGACAGCAAGGCGGAGGCCCAGAAGTACCACGACATCATGGTCGAGAAGGTGGCGGAGGCCGCCCACGAAGCGGGGGACGACACCCTCTTCGAGAAGTACGTGGCGGGCGAGAAGCCCACGGTGGCCGAGATCAAGGCGGCCATCCGCAAGGCCACCATCGCCATGAAGCTCTTCCCGGTCATCTGCGGCTCGGCCTTCAAGAACAAGGGTGTCCAGCCGATGCTGGACGCGGTGGTCGACTATCTGCCCTCCCCCCTCGACCTGCCCCCCACCATCGCCAACGATCCCATCACGGGGGAGCTGGTGCCCCGCGAGCCCCGGGACGACGCCCCCTTCTCCGCCCTCGTCTTCAAGATCATGACCGACCCCTTCGTGGGCCAGCTCGCCTTCCTCCGCGTCTACTCCGGGAACGTGAAGACCGGGGACACCGTCCTGAACTCCACCAAGGGAATGAAGGAGCGCATCGGCCGCCTCCTCAAGATGCACGCCAACAAGCGGGAGGAAATCAAGGAAGTCTACGCGGGAGACATCGCGGCCGCGGTCGGCCTCAGGAACGTGACCACCGGCGACACCATCTGCGACGTCAGCAAGCCGGTGGTGCTCGAGTCCATCAACTTCCCCGCCCCCGTCATCGCCCTGGCCGTGGAGCCCAAGACCAAGTCCGACCAGGAGAAGCTGGGCACGGGCCTGGCCAAGCTCATGCAGGAAGACCCCACCTTCAAAGTGGAAACGGACCCCGACACCGGCCAGACCAAGATCTCGGGTATGGGCGAACTGCACCTGGAGATCATCGTCGATCGCCTAAAGCGCGAGTTCAACGTGGAGGCCAACGTGGGCAAGCCCCAGGTGGCCTACAAGGAGACGATCCGCAAGCCGGCCAAGGGCGAGGGCCGGTGGATCAAGCAGACCGGCGGACGCGGCCAGTACGGCCACGCCAAGATCGAGCTGGAGCCGGCCCCCGGAGAGGGCTTCGTCTTCGAGAACGAGATCGTGGGGGGCACGATCCCCAAGGAGTACATCAAGCCCGTCGGGGAGGGCATCAAGGAAGCGCTGGAACGCGGCATCATGGCCGGTTATCCGGTGGTGGACGTGCGGGTCAAGCTCTACGACGGGAGTTACCACGAGGTGGACTCCTCGGAGATGGCCTTCAAGCTGGCGGGGTCTCTGGCCTTCCAGGACGCGGCCAAGAAGGCCAGTCCCGTGCTGCTGGAGCCGATCATGAAGGTCGAGGTCGTGACCCCGGACGACTATACGGGGGCGGTGACGGGGGACCTCTCCAGCCGCCGCGGCCACCTGGAGGGCCAGATCTCCCGGGGCGGCACCCAGATCATCACCGCGCTCGTGCCCCTCTCGAACATGTTCGGCTATTCCACCGACCTCCGCTCCCGTACCCAGGGCCGGGCCACGTACTCCATGCACTTCGAAAGGTACGCGGAGGCCCCGAGGAACGTGAGCGAGGAAGTGGTGGCCAAGGTCATGGGCAAGGTGGCCAAGGATTAACCCTCTCTTTCAAGAGGCAGGAACAGCATGTCCAAGGAGAAGTTTGACCGGTCGAAGCCGCACGTGAACGTGGGGACGATTGGGCACGTGGACCACGGGAAGACGTCGTTGACGGCGGCGATCACGAAGGTGTTGTCGGCGACGAACCCGCGGGTGCAGT
>DATMQU010000430.1:0-8430 GCA_035566715.1 Vicinamibacteria bacterium | reverse complement strand
GAACTGGTACACCCTCGGTAGCCCGTAGGCCCAGCGGTT
Organism: Vicinamibacteria bacterium; assembly: GCA_035566715.1. GTDB lineage: Bacteria > Acidobacteriota > Vicinamibacteria > Fen-336 > Fen-336 > DATMML01. The sequence goes on along the minus strand of DATMQU010000430.1, from coordinate 8,391 downwards.
GGTTGGTTGACCGAAGATCGGGCCGTAGGTCCAGTTCACTCCCTGCACGGGCGTCGCCGTGAACGGGTTGAAGCGCGCCATCTTGGACGAGTTTCGGGCGGTCAAGATGGTCGTGTTGATGCAGCCGCCGGTGCCACACCCGGCGTCGCTCCCGTAGCCCGCATCCGTGAAATCCGTGAGGGCGAGACGATTGAAGGCGTTCTGGAGGATACCCCGGAAGAACAACTCTGTCCTCTTGCCGATGCCGACGGCGTGCGAGTAGGTGAGGGCGAGGTCGGTACGGTAGGTGTTCTCCATCCGGAAGGTGTCGCGGGGCTGGAAGTAGTAGTTGACGGCCGCCGGCGGTGTGAGATAGCCCGGGTTCGCCACGTAGGGCCGGGGATCGACGGTGCCGAAGGATCCGTAAGGCGTCCCCGTGGCGAAGATCTCCACTCCGCTCAGGGTCAGCTTGCCCGCGCTCGCCGGGAAGGGCACGTCCCAAACCGCCCAGAACCGCGCTCGGTGCCGGACGTCGATGAGGAGGTCGCCCACCGGGTAGTTCCAGACGGCGTTCCGGTACTGGGGATAGAAAAGGGGCCCGGAGACGCCGGCTGCGGTCACTGGTCCGCTGCCGCCTGTCTCGCCATCGAAGTTCCCGTTGGTCTCCGAGAGCGTGTAGTTGCCTTCCAGGGTCAGGCGCGAGTCGACCCGGTAGCTCAACTGGAAGTTGAGTCCCTTGTAGTCCTTTTGAACCAGGGAGTCATTGTTCTGCGTGATGTCCAGGTCGAAGCTTTGGCCGATGTTGTTGGTGACCCTTCCCGTCGTGAGGTCGATCTGGTCGGTGTAGAAGTCATGATATTTCCGGTAGACGCCGTCCACCCGGGCCAGGCCATGGGTCCCGAGCTTGCGCGCGACGCCCAGGGTGAACTCCGTCACGTTGGGCGAGGCCAGGGTGCTCGCGATCTTGCTCGTCAAGCCGGGAATCGAGGGGTTCCCGCGCGTGGCCCGGCTCGTCCCCCCGTTCGCGTTGAACCAGGCGAATACGGCATTGATCGCGTCGTTCTGGCTGATGGGGTTCGCGGGGTTGCCCACGTTGATTGCCGGCCCCAGATAGTCGAAGTCGATCGTGGCCGGAACCCCCCCCGCCGAGCTGCTGTCGCCGATGCTGTTGGCGATCGCGGTCACGTACTTGCCGTAGCTGGCGTTGATCGTCCAGGCGCCGTCACCCTTGGGGTCGAAGGTGGCGGACAGGCGGGGGCTGAAGGCGGAGTCGTTCACCACCTTCTGCCCGAGACTGTTCGCGCCGTCGTTCTTGTCGAAGCGCAGGCCCACGTTGAAGCTCAGATGGTTGTTCAGGCGCCAGCTGTCGTTCACGAACCCGGAGACCGTGCGGAAGTCGTTCCCCTGGCTGCTCTGGAAGATCGGCGTCCACCGGATGAACGTGTTCTGGTCGAACACGGGGTAAATGCTGGTGCCCTGGATGATAGCGCTCGTCCCGAAGATCCGGAAGTCGCTGCCCGACTGGTGGTTGTTGGAGAAGCGCTTGTCGTCGAAAACGTCGACGCCGAAGCCGATGTTGTGCGAGCCGAGGCTGCTGGTAGAGGCGAAATAGGTGGCCTTGGCCCCGAAGAGGTTATTGTCCCGCTTCTCCGGCCCGCACACGCCGCAGAAGGTCGGCGAGTGGTAGCGGGCGTTGCCTCTCGACTGGTCGAGGAGGAGGGTCCCGTTCGTGATGTCCGTGAAGAGGGAGCCCGAGTTCTCGAACGTGAACTTCCGGAGGGCGTAACGAGCTTCCACGAAGAACTTCGGGCTGAGGATGCCGGTGTAGTTCGCGGAGAAGAGGTCCTGGGGCAGCTGGCGGCTGACTAGGCTGGCGAGATCCAAGACCGTGCCAAACACGTTGCCCTGCTGGGATTCGCTGACGTGGGTATAGTCGGCCGAAATCGTGTGGTCCCTCACCGGAGAGTAAGTGAGCTTGCCCTCGTAGCGCTTCTGGTCATCCGGCTGGAGGTAGCTGATGTTGGTGACGGCCGTGGTGGCGGCTGCCTCTTCGCTGTGGAACCGCCCGGACCCAAAGAACCAAAGCTTATCCTTCACGAAAGGCCCCCCGAGGGTGGCCTCGTGGGTCAGGACCAGCTTGTCGTTTCGGATGTCGTTCTTGAAGGGCGTCAGGGCCATCCAGTTGTTGTTGTCGAAGGTGGCCCGGTAGGAGCCGCTGAAGTCGTTGCCGCCCGACTTGGTGACCGCGTTCACGACCCCCCCACCGAAGCGGCCGTACTCAGCGGAGATGGCCGCCGTCGAAGTCGTCGTTTCCTGAAGTGCATCCTCGACGTACAGCGCGAAAGGCGTGCTGCGAATGTTGTCCTGGATGACCACGCCGTTGAGCATGTACAGGTTCTCGAAGGAGAAGGCCCCGGAAACGGCGAGGGCCCCGTTTGGCCCGGAGGCCTGAACGCCGGGCGTGAGCAGAGCTGCCGCCTGCAGGTTGCGGGCGTTGGGCAGCTTGTCGATGAGCTCGGCCTTGAAGCTGGTGGCGACTTGAGGCGTCTGGCTAAAGTCGCTGGAAGCCTGGCTCGTGACGGTCACGGTCTCGGTGAGCGAGGAGATGTTCATCTTCGCGTCCAGGCCCATGGCCTGACCGAGAGCGAGCCGTCTCGAATACTTCAGGCTGGCAAAGCCGGTGAGCTCGAAGCTCACGCTGTAGTCACCGGCGGGCAGGAAGGGGATGATGTAGTCGCCGTTGCTGGACGTGGTCACGGAGCGCGTCCCCTGAAGGGCGGAAGAGCTAGCGGTGACGCTGACGCCGGGGAGGGGAGCTCCCTGCGGGTCCAAAACCTCACCCGAGATAGATCCCGTGGGCACCCCCTGTGGATAGGCAGGCAGCGCCAGCAAGACGGCACCGACCGCCAACAAGGCAAATCGCTTGATCCTCATGGGTGGCGTTGAGCTCCTTTCTTCGAGCAAGTGGGCCCCGGTACGGGGCTCACCAGAATTGGGACCCCGCCCGAGTTCCAGGCGAGTCCATCTCCCACTAAGCACAACCTCTGACTGCACTGAAGGCAAGTTTCATTCCGATGAATCCTGGCGAAGTACTCCCGGTATAAGTGACTTGGAATCCATCGCATAGAGATACGCTCCCAAGCAAGGACCCCACCAAAGTATCCATACCCCTGGATCATTGATCCGGAACCTCGTATCGTCGCGCGGACTTACGGATGTGCGCTCGGCGGGCCGGCAAAGTTTGAAGGGGGTTGCCCGCCCCCTCCGCACTCAAAAAGAGGAGCCGGGTCCGGCGGGAGTCGCCCGCTTTCGTTGGGCGGGTGGAAGGTCGGAGAGTTCTGCTTGGGTCCTAGTCCCTCTTCTCCTCTTCGCTCGGGAGCGTTCGGGGAGCGTAGTAAGGCCTGCCGTTCAATTTTTTGACCTCCTCCCCGAAAGTGGTTCCGTAGTCGCGCTGGGCGTCAGAGAGGGCCCAGGCCTGGCGCTTGTAGTTCCAGCTATCGGGGTTCAGCCGTTGAGCCTCTTTGAAGTGAGGAATCGCCTCCGGGAGGTGGCCAGTCCTGAAGAGGTACTCTGCCAGAGCAAACTCCGCGTCCGCCAGAACATGGTTCGGGTCCCTGGGCAAGAACCGCTCCCTCAGCTCGGCCTCGCTCTTGGCGAAGGCGCTACGTTCGCCTTTTTCGACCCAGTCCCGAATCGCGGCCAAATAGCTCTCCGCTTCCAACCCGTGAAAGGGTTTGAATCGGTCATCGACGAAGGCGACCTCGTTGGGACGCACGATGCGCCCCTGTTCGTTGATCCACACAGCTGTCGGGACGTTCACCATCCCATAGAGCCTCGTTACCAGGTGGGTCTCATCGACGAGGACCGTGTAAGCGGACTTGGCCGCCTCGATCCAGGGGCCGGCGTCCTTGACCCCACCCGTGTCCTCGGCGACAGACACGATCTCAAAATTTTGGGTCTTGAGCGGCTCGTAGAATGCCTGCCAGCCTGGCAGGTCGAAACGGCACCCTCACCAGGATGCCCAGGTGACGAGCAGGACCTTCTTGCCCCGGAAGTCTGAGAGACTGTGTGTCCTGCCTTCCCGGTCCGGGAGCGCGAAATCTGGGGCTTGAACGGAGGTGGGGCGGTCGCCCCGCTGCTCCGGACGCTCTCCGAAATACCAAACCGAGAGGGGCTCGTCGTGGGCCACCGGCCGCTTCAGGAGCCGTGCGAAGGCGCTTAGGTTGAAAAGGGTTCCCTTCGAGCGCCGCCTCAGGAACTCCCGCTCACGCTTCTTGGGGAGGGGGACGCAAACGTCGTCCCGGCACACACCCTGGGGCTTGAGGACGAAACCCGTGACGCGTGCGAGATCGGCGGTCGTTAACCAAAGGTCGGGGTCAGTCTCCGGAGCGGCACCCACCTCGGCCGCTGCTTCACCCCAGAGGACCGTGCGGAGTGGGCCGTCGGCTCCCGCGCCCCTCGCGCTCCCGGCAGCGAGCACGAGAGCCATGCCGAGGACCTTCCCGCCTGCTCTTCCCATGAGCCCTCCCCATCCGCCGCCAGGCACAGCGACCAAGGACCCAACTAACCCGCTCTCTCGCCCCGAGCCCTTCCATACCCGCGCATCCGCCCGCCCAGCACCGTCAGTCCCCGCCCTTCGCACCCCGCGCCGGTCGAGAGCGTCGAACTTTATTGCCCGACGCTGGCGCACAAGGCAGCCGGCCTGATCCTGTTTCACAATCATCCGTCGGGAACCCCGAACCCAGCGGCGAGGACGTGGCGCTCACGTGTCGCCTCGCTGGTACCCTCCTCGGGATCGAGGTTCTCGACCATATCGTCGTTGGGGACGGAACCGAGCAGTGGGTCTCGCTCAATCACCGCGGCGTCTTTAGCCAGTCTTACCCGATCGAAACGCAAGACCGATCATCGTTTTGTGATCCGGTACCGGGCGTTCGTGCCGCTCATCGAGCGTGTAGCCGCATTCCGCGAGGGCCGCGGTGAGTTCGGTCTCGGCGACCAGCGTCGGGCGGGCGACCTCGCCAAAGGCTCGAATCGACGGTGCGAGATCGCGCTCCATGGGGACCACTCCGGTAGTAGCTTCGTTTCGCTGGATCACGAGGAAGATCCACGCTGGGTGCAGTCCGGCGAGGGCCAGCACGCCCTTGCGCCACTCGATGTGCTCGAGCACGAGGATCGCGGCGGCCGCGTCAAACGGTCCGCTGAGCTGCGTTGTCTCGAGATCGTCGAGTTTCACCGAAGCACGCAGTAGCGGGGTGGCGCGAAGGCGAGTCTCGAGAGCGGCCAGGAAGCCGGCGTTGATGTCGGTGCACGTCAGGCGGTAGCGCGCGAGCACGTCGATATCGGCGTAATCGAAGAGCTGGCCGGTGCCCACGCCCGCGAGGAGCAACTCTGCGTCGGCACGTAGCGACGAGGCTGCGAGCAAATCGACGAGCAGGCGCGCGTTGACCTGGGCTTGTCCAACCATCGCGAGGTGTTGATCCAGATCCTCACTGGTGACGATCTGGGTCCAGCCTTTGCGCAGGTCTGAATCCACGGCTATCCCGTGACGAGACCGGGATGGACTCCCAAGCCAAGCGAGGCATCGAGCACCGCGCCGTGAAGTATGCGGCTTTGCGAGCTGCACAGGAAGCAAGCCAACTCGGCGATCTCGGCGGGCTGAGCGAGCCGGTGCTTCGGTAGCCGCTCCACAAACGCTCGCCGCGTGTCGGGCGCCATCGCGGAGAGCGTGCTGGCCTCGAGCATGGGTGTTTCCGTCGCACCCGGGCAGATCGCGAAGACGTCTACCGGCGCCTGGGCGAGCTCGGCGGCCATCTGACGGGCGAGGAACGCCACCGCCGCCTTGCCCATGCCATCGGCGAGGCGAAAGCCGGCGAACTGCGTGATCCCACCGAGCACCGAGCTGATGAACACGAGCTTGCCGAAGCCGCGGTCGAGCATCGAGGGGAGGACCGCCTGTGCGAGCCACAGCACGCCAGTCGCGTTGACTCGGATCAGGGCCTCGTCCTCATCGGCCCGGGCTTCGGCAGCGTACGCGGTGACGGTGGCGCTGCCGAGGCCGGCGTTGAAGATCGCGATGTCGGGATGGCGCGGTAGCTCCGCGAGCAACGCCTGGTGGCTGCTTCGTTCGCCCTGATCGAAATGAAAGGCTTGTACGCGCCGATCAGGCAGCGAAGCGATCACATCACGTGCCCGCGCTTCTCCGGTTCGATAGGTGAACCAGACTTCGAAGTCCTCTCGCGCGAACCGCTCTACGAGGGCACGGCCAATTCCGCTGGAGCCGCCGGTGATCAATACGCTGTGTGCCACGTCGCGAGTATACCCCTACGGTGATTCAGGATACGGGGTTCAAACCTCGTCCTGTGGCCGCTCGGCCGAGCGGCTTTCCTTAGCCTGGATTCTTCACACGGCTGCGCCTGGGGGGCCGATGCCGCGACTTTCTGCAACCCCGGCGCAACCCCGGTTAGTGGTCCGCAGTACCCTAGGACTGTAATTTATTGATTTGATTGGTAGGCCCTGTGGGGATCGAACCCACGACACCCTGCTTAAAAGGCAGGCGCTCTACCACTGAGCTAAGGGCCTATGACCAATTTTACCACCCTGGTATCCCCAATGCGCCAGAATCACTCTGACCCCTCCCTGAGCGCCTAGAATCGGTGTATGCCGCGAGCCGGATTCGGCGTTTGGAGCGTCGTCGCCACTTACTAGTCCGCCGTCCATTTTCTGAATCGGGACAAGAGGGGGACAACTCAGCAGGAGTGAACATGCCACAACCGGCTGCTGCCCAGTCCAGGGCCTCTCGACGCCAATCAAGGTTCGCGCTGGCGACCCCGCGTGCGGCGGAAGGCGGCCGTTCGGAGTCACACACTGGGAGATCCCTGAATAGTCGCCGGTCGGAACGCAAGTGCAACGGGCTTGGGCATCTCTGGGACAGTGGCGAAACCGTCACAACCGGCTGTCCATTGCCTGCCCACCATAGGTACTCTCGCGGTCATGAACCCCGAGGATGAACGCCGTCCAGGCGATTGTCTTCGGATTCCTTCGCCCGACGCTTCCGAGGTTCAAAGCCAAGGCACACCCGGCGCCGGGCGTGCACCCGCGGCAGTTTGACAGCGGCGCAGCGGCCGAGATAGGGTGGCGCCGTTATCCCCAGGTCGCTTGGCCTCGCCCGAGGGTCAACCGGAGGGATCCCGCGATCCGCCTCGACCGGGTGACGCCAGGCATGAGGTTCCACTTCGCTTACTGCGAGCAGCGCCTCCCGTATGCTCCGGGGGCGAGCCCGTTCCACATCAAGGGCGAGTACTACCGCCAGACCGCCGACGTGGTGGCCTACCACGAGAAGAAGAGCCAGGGCGCGCTCATTCCCATCCTCGAGCGCGAGGGCCTGCGCGAGTTCGTGGGCCAGCCCTTCCTCGCCTCGGCGTTCTACGACGTGATGCCGATGCCGCGGATCGTGATGGCGGTGGCGGAGGCGCGGGGCCGTGACGTCCACGAGCTCACGTCCCGGATGGGGCAGGCGGCGGTGGAGGCCCAGATGAAGGGCGTGTATGCGCGCTTGCTCAATCAGATCACGCCGAAGAACTTCACCCGTCGCTTCGACACGGTGATCAACCTCTTCTACGACTTCGCGCCCCTGACCGTCACGGCCAGCGATGCCGGCGCCCGCGTCGTGCGCAGGGACATGCCCCTCGGCATCGGCGAGTGGTGGGCCGTGGTGACCGTCCCCTTCGTGGTCGTCCCCTTGACCGCGGGGGGCGCGCGGGACGTGACCGTCGAGTGGCGCCTCGAGCCCTCCGGCGAGCAGCGGGGCGTGCCCGTGGGCGCCGCCATCCTCGACGTGAGGTGGGCGGCGGACTGAGGGCGAGGCGGAGCCGCCGGGTCAAAGTTGGAGCGACTTGACCTCCAGGAACGCCTCCAGCCCGTATCGGCCGAGCTCCCTTCCGTGGCCGGATTGCTTGTATCCCCCGAAGGGGGCCATGGGGTTGAAGCGTCCCCCGTTGATGTCCACCTGCCCGGCCCGCAGCCGGCGGGCGATCGACTCGGCGCGTCGTCCGTCCGCCGACCAGACCGCTCCCGCCAAGCCGTAACGCGTACCGTTTGCGATCCGCACCGCGTCGTCCTCATCCTCGTAGGCCAGCACCGACAACACCGGGCCGAAGATCTCCTCGCGCGCGATGGTCATGTCCGGCTGGACACTGTCGAATACGGTGGGCCGAACGTAGTAGCCCCTGTTCAGTCCGGGAGGCGCCTCCGGACCGCCTACCAGCAGCTCGGCGCCTTCCCGGATGCCCTGGCCGATGTATTCTCGGACTCGATCCCGCTGAGTGGCGGAGACGAGTGGACCCAGCTTGGCCTCTCCGCCGAACGGATCGCCGACGGTGAATCCTCCCGCAATGTCGGCCGCGAGCTTCACCG
>DATMQU010000429.1:0-6013 GCA_035566715.1 Vicinamibacteria bacterium | reverse complement strand
GTCGGTCCCAGCCAAATCAACGGGGTGGCCGTACGCCGTTTCCTGGTCGAGCGCCCCCGTCGGGTCGAGAGCTATGACGCGGTCGCGAACAAGGTCTGCTTCTTCGACCATTCTGACGAAGAGGAACGGCGGTGGATGGACGAGCACGGTCCCTACTGCCCGGCCCTCCTCTCACACCTGCAGGCGAACCAAGCCGGCTACGACGCCATCATCTTCTTCTCCTATCGGTACTGGACCTCCTTCTACGGGTTGCAGGTGGCCCCCGGGAAGAGCCTCCTCGTTCCCACCGCCGAGCACGACCGCGTGATCTACTTGCGCCTCTTCGCCCCTTTCTTCAAGCTTCCCGCCGCCGTCGTCTACAACTCGCCCGAGGAACGCGACCTGATCCAGCGGGTGACCGGCAACGAGGCGGTGCCGGGCGACGTGGTGGGGACGGGTATCAACCGCCCGGCCGTGATCCCGGTGGACGAGGTGGCATCTCGCCTGGACCTTCTGGGGGACTACCTCATCTACATTGGTCGGATCGAGCCCGAGAAGGGCTGCGCGGTCATGCTGGACCACTTCCTTCGCTACCAGCGTGAGACCCGCTCCAGCCTGACCCTGGCCCTCCTGGGCAAGGGGACCATGGAAATCTCGGAGAACGTCCACCTTCGCTTGCTGGGGGTGGTGCCGGAGGCGGAAAAGCTGGCCGCCCTGGCCCGGGCGCGCCTCCTCCTCATGCCCTCCCGGCACGAGAGCCTCTCCATGGTGGTTCTCGAAGCCTGGATGATGCAGCGTCCGGTGCTCGTCAACGGGGACTGTGAGGTCCTGCGCGGCCAGGTGCTGCGCTCGGGGGGCGGCCTCTACTACCGACGGTACGAGGAGTTTGCGGAGGCCCTGGACCTGCTGCGGTCGGAGCCGGGGGTCGCGGATGCCCTCGGCCGCCAGGGACACGCCTACTTCCAAACCCACTACACCTGGGACGCCATCATGGCCAAGTACGAGCGGCTGCTCGCGCGCGTGACCGGGGCATGAGGCTGGCCTTCGTGATCCAGCGCTACGGGACGGAGGTCAACGGGGGCGCGGAGCTGCATTGCCGGTGGCTGGCCGAGCGCCTGGCCCGCCGGCATCAGGTGGAAGTCTTCGCCACCCGCGCCCTCGACTACCTGGAATGGCGGAACCACTACCCGGCAGGGACCGCGACCGTGAACGGCATCCCCGTCCACCGCTTCACGGTAGGCAAGCGCCGCAACGCCCGGGAGTTCGCCTCCCTCTGCAACCTGTGCTTCCACGAGCCCCACACCCGCCAGGAAGAGGAGGCCTGGGTCAGGGCCAACGGGCCCTATTCGCCCAAGCTCGTCAAGGGCCTGGCGAGGGCCCGCGCCCGGTTCGATTTCTTCCTCTTCTACTGCTATCGGTACTACCAGAGCTACTACGGCTTGCCCGCGGTTCGGGAACGGGCCCTCCTCGTCCCCACCGCCGAGGAGGACCCCGCGGTCCATCTCCAGATCTTCAAGCCCTTCTTCCGCGCACCGCGCGGCATCGTCTACCTGACCCCGGAGGAGCAGACCCTGGTCGAGGACGCGGCCGACAACCGCCAGGTGCCATCGGTCGTTATCGGGAGCGGCATCAACCTTCCCGAGCCCGACCCCGCCCTCGATTTCCGCGCCCGCCACCGGCTCCCGCGCCCCTTCCTCCTCTACGTGGGGCGGATCGACAAGAACAAGGGCTGCGTCACCCTCTTCGCGTATTTCCAGAAGTTCCTGGAGGAGACGGGGGAGGACGTGGACCTGGTCCTGGCGGGGACATCGGTGATTCCCGTCCCCGACCACCCCCACATAAGGCACGTCGGCTTCATCACGGAGGAGGAGAAGGTCGCGGCTCTCCGCGAGTGCCGGCTGCTGGTGGCCCCGTCGCCCTACGAAAGCCTGTCTGTCATCACTCTCGAGGCCTGGAAGCTCGGAACGCCCGTCCTCGCGAACGCCCGCTGCCGTGTGCTCATGGGCCAATGCCTCCGCTCGGGGGGCGGTCTCTTCTACCACGGCTATGCGGAGTTCGCGGAGGCCCTGAAGCTGATGCTGAGTCGGCCCGAGGTGGGCCGGACCCTGGGCGCTCAGGGCCGGCGCTACGTCGAGGACGAGTACTCTTGGGAGCGCGTGGAGGGGAAGATGGAGGACCTCTTCACCCGATCGGGTGGTCCCGAGCCCTAGCCCTTCCCCTTGAGGTCCAGGTCGAGGTGGAGGATGAGCCGCTCCAGGCGGCGGTTGCCGATCAGTTTGATGGTGACCGCGTCCTCCACCACTTCCTGCTTCCCGTCCCGCTCGAAGGCCAGGTGAACGCGCACGTCGGAGGCGCCCTTGAGGAGGCCATCGGGCACGTCCACGTTCACCTTGCGCTTCACCTCCTGCTTGGAGTCCCGCTCGGAAACCATCAAGTCCTGGAAGAGCCGCTCGACATCCTTCTCGTGCCCGAGGGGAGACGGCTTCCGGCGGACGGTGTTGGCGAGGGTGCGGAGCTTTTCCAGCTCCCGGTGGATGTCGAGGAGGTCCCGCGTGGCGACCGGCCGCACGGCGTGCTTGTCGGTGTCCTCCTCCGCGAACTCGACCTCCACTTCCTTGACCTCGGGGGAGTCGGCGAGGAGGCCGGCCAGTAGGTGATCGCCGGCGGTGGCCGCGGTGGCCGCGGGGGCGGCGCTGGCGGCGGGGGCCATGGGGGCGGCGGGTGCAACAGGAGCCGCGGGGGCAAGGGGAGCGGAGGCGACAAGCGGAGCCGTTTGCGGCGCGGGCGCGGGCGCCCCCCTCGGAATCCTGCCCGGGGCCACCCCCACGGGCTGGGCGGCCTCCTGCCGGCGGTTGTCTTCGGCGATCTTCCTCCGGATCGCAGCCAGGGCCAGACGCGAGATTCCCTTGAGGGTCTCGAAGACGCCCACGCCGTGGATGGCCGCCGCTTCGAACTCCGGGACCCCGCCCGGGTTCATCGCTTCATGCAGCTTGTCCACGGGCAGGATGTTGCGGATGTCGCGTTTGTTGTACTGAAAAACGATGGGGACCTGCTCTATGGAGAGGCCGAGCTCGCCCAGGTTCTCGCGCAGGTTCTTGAGCGACTCGAGGTTGGTGTCCATGGCCGCGCTTTGGCTGTCGGCCACGAAAACGATTCCGTCGACGCCCTTCAGGACCAACCTTCTGGTGGCGTTATAGAAGACCTGGCCGGGGACGGTGTAGAGCTGCAACCGAACCTTCATGGCCCCGATCACGCCCACGTCGAGAGGGAGGAGGTCGAAGAAGAGGGTACGGTCCGTCTCCGTCTCCAGGCTCACCATCTCGCCCCGGGAGCGGGGCGCGGTCTTGAGGTGGATCCATTGAAGGTTGGTGGTCTTCCCGCAGAGGCCAGGACCGTAGTACACGATCTTGGCCGTCATCTGCATCGTGGTGTAGTTGAGGAACACCATGGGCGGATGAGTTTAGCACGGCCCTGCCCGGCTCCCGGGGCGGGGAGTTCAGAAGCTGATGCCCACGCCCCCGTAGAAGCGGGCATCCATCTTCATGAGGGCGTCGTTCGGGAGGTTGACCCATTCGTATTCGCCCTTGATGAGGAGGCCGAGGGGCAGCTTGATCCGGGCCCCGACAAAGACCCCCGATACCGTCCCCCACTGGTCGTTCGAGCCAAGGGTCTGCTTGTAGGCGCCCACGGCCAGGCCGCCGTAGGGAACGAAGCGACCGATCGGAGGGGCAAGGAACGCCCGGCCCGAAGCGCTCAGCATGCTCGAATCGGTCACGACCCCTCCCTGTCGGGCCCCTTCCAGCTCGAGCCCCACTAGGTTGAGGAGGGTGATGGTGAATGACACCCCGAAGCCGGCGCCGCTCCAGTTGGGGCTGGGCGTGGCGCCGGACACGAAAGCGGCGAGCTCGGCCGCCCCCCCTGGCCGGGACGCCAGAAGCACTGCACCCACGAGCAAGGCTCTCACGACACGGTGATAGCGGCGGTCTGAGTGGCTCATAGAGTGCTAAGTCTCCTATTTTGATCGGCTTATGTCAAATATGGACCGCTCGTTGACAGCCGGACGGAGGCCCCCTAGAATTGCTCTTGGGATCGCGTCCTCCGAAACTCCTTCACCGACACTGACCATGACCGCCTACGTCTCACAAAACGCTTTCTGGGGTCTCCTCATCTCCGCGGTCGAGGTCTACAAGCGCGAGTGCTTCGGTCTGCTCATCGGTTACCGGGACCGCAAGGGTCTCGAGGAGACGTTCATCGTCGAGCACGCCCTGCCTTTCCAGACCGCCGGCCGCCGGCACAAAGGCGTGGTCAGCAACCCTCGGGCCCACAAGAGGATCGAGCGCTTCCTTCGAAACATCCCCCAGCTCTCGGTCATCGGGGACTTCCACTCCCACACGATGTGGGGGTACAGCCGTGCTGCCAACCACCCCAGCGAGACGGACCTTGAGGGGATGACCTACGAGAACGTCTACATCATCGTGAGCGTCAACGACCGGCTGCGCGAGGTGCCCTGGAACTACAACGACGACGGGTCACTCTCCGGTACCACGGACGAGCACTACTTCCGTCTCACGGCCTACACGGTCACCGCAACCGGTGAGCCCCGGCGCTCACCCCTCCTCTGCCCCTACGCGATCGGGTTTGATGCCCGACCGCTCCAGATCGCCCGCTAGTCCCCCCGACCGGGGCGCCACCCCGCCCGGCACTCGCCCCTGCTCCCGAGGCTTTTAGCCCGATGAGCCAGGTACGGGCGGTATGCCTCGCCTGACTCTGCCGGGTTGGAGGGAGGTCCCGGCCGGTCGAACCGGGCCCGACGGCTGCGTCGAGTCCAAGTGGAGCCAGGTGGGAGTCTTGCCGGCGCTTCCAGAAAGGGGCCCGCTAGCCACACTTTTCAACAGACGCTGCGGAAAAGCTGTGGATCGACATCAGGGAAACCCCTACTGACGGCCCCGAGAGCGGATTGCACAGGAATTCAGCAGCGGGGCGGGAGGGTCACTCCACCGTCACTTTGCGGGTCTTCCGCCCGGAGGCGGCGGAGGCGGGTGGTCTTTCCATGCGCTCGAGCTGCCACTGGCACAGAACGACAATTCCCTCCAACACCTGGCGTCGAAGCCGGCGCGCCCGATCGCGGTCCAGGCCCGCCTCCTCCAGCATCTCCGAGACCAGGCAGCACGCCTTCCTCGGGCTCGAATCGGCTCGGCTCACGCGTCCTCCTTCCCGCCGAAGGCCACCCGCAGCCGCTGCTCGGTGAAGGCCGCGCCCAAAAGCCGGCGCGAGGCCAACGTCCGCGGGAGCATGAGGTGTCGCTTCTGATTGTCCACCTGAACGACGAGCTCGTCACCCCGGGTCCAGACTTGAATCCGGTCCTTCTCGACAAAGGGCAGGCGAATGTAGAGCGCGTAGCCCTTGCCCTCCTTCTTCACCTCCATCGGCCGCTCCTGGTAGAGAACGGCCGTGGGGTCGACGTCCCCGAACACGCTTCGGGCAAACTCGTCGAGGAGGGCCGCGCCCACCACTTCACGGTCGAAGAGGGGGGCCTGGAAGAAGGGGAGGGGGTCGAAGGCCTGACGGGCCGCCGCGAGGTGTCCGGCCTGAATCCCGAACCAGCGATCGAAGTAGGGAGAGCGCGCTTGGTCGGGCAGCACCCGGTTGGCGATGATGGCGTCCACGGGGAAGCCGAAGAGGTTGAGATAGGTGTAGAGGCGCTGTGACTCGCTGATGACCATCTTCTCGGGGTTGAGAACGATCCGGATCGAACTTCGGCGGGGGTCTTGAAGCAGGGGCCCCATGCCCTCGAGCTGCTGGTAGAGCGACTTGACGGCCCCGAAGACCTCGTCCGAAGGGATGGGCATGTCCGTCATGCGCTGGGCCACCGGCCGCATGGTTCGGACGACCTTGCGTTGGATGGGGAAGATCCGGGCGAAGTAGAAATTCAGGATCTCGGGGATGCCCAGCATGCGGAGGGTGTCTCCGGTGGGGGCGCAATCGATCACGATCACGTCGTAAGCGCCACTCTCCGCGTAAGCCTTGACCTTGA
>DATMQU010000428.1:0-4489 GCA_035566715.1 Vicinamibacteria bacterium | reverse complement strand
CAGGAAGCAAAGGGCGAGGTTGTCCGCGTCCCCCGCCATGCAGGCGGTCAGGACCTGGGCCCGCTCCACCCCCGCCAGCTCCAGGGTCTGGGCGTCGGTAGCGTGGCCCTCGTAGATCACCTCCGTGGGGAGCTCGCGGTGGATGTGGGTCAGGACCTCACGGCGGTTCTCGATCAGGTGCACCTCGTGCTTCTGGGCCACCAGGAACGTGGCCAGCTGTGCGCCCGTCCGCCCCCCGCCGGCAATGACCACGAACATCTAAGCCTCCCCGGGCGTGGGCAGGCGGCGCCGAAGGGCCTCGATCCCCTCCCGCGTCGCGCTCACGTGGACGACGTCGCCGGCCTCAAGCAGGGTACCCGCGGCGGGGAGGACGGCCTTGCCCGCCCGGGTGAGGGCCACCGGCAGGCAGGCGGCCGGGGACAGCATCTCCGCCAGCCCGCGCCCCCCCCAGGCCTCCGGCACCGTCAGCTCGTACACCTCCACCTCCCCGCTGCCGGCCGAGAGGACACTGCGGCCGTGGTGCTGGTAGAGCAGCTCCTCGATGCGCTGCGCGCCCCAGGCGGTGGAGCTCACGAGCTGAAGGCCGAAAGCCTGGTGGAGGGGGAGCCAGCGTGGATCATAGTTGCGCACCACAACCCGAGGGACGTGGTAGATCGTCCGCGCCACGTGCCCCACCACCGCGTTCACGGAGTCGGAGTTGGTGACCGCGGCCAGCCCGTCGGCCTGCTCGACGCCCGCGCGGCCGAGCACGTCCTCCGAGAGCACCTCCCCCGCCAGCGTGCGGCCGCGGTAGCGGGGGTCGAGGTGGGCGAAGGAGGTGCCGACCTGGTCGATCACCGCCACCTGGTGGCCGCGGTCGTACAGGCGGTAGGCGAGCTCGGAGCCCACCCGTCCGCAGCCGACGATGATGATGAACATGGCTAAGCCCTCTCGCCCCCGAGCGACCCCGAGCTCATCTGGTAGGGCACGTTGGTGATGACGATGCCGGGGCGGAAGAGCAGAGCCAATCGCAGCAGGACCGCGGTCTGGGCGTGGAGGAGGTTGTGCCAGGACCTCTGGGGCACGAACTGGGGCACCACGATGGTGATGATCTCGTTCGGTTGACGGTGGTCGGCGATGCGCCGGATGTATTCCAGCACCGGCTCCAGGAGCTGTCGGTAGGGCGATTGCAGGATCACGAGCCGCACCCCGCTCCCCCAGAGCCCCCACTTGTGTCGGACTACTTCCGCCTCCTCCGCCGACATGCTGACGTGAACGGCGGTGACGTCGTCGGAGAGCGAGCGCGCGTAGCGCAGAGCGGCCACCGTGCCCCGGTGGACACCGCTGATGGGCAAGATCACCCGATGGCGGGAGACGCGGGGGGGGTTGCCGTAGTGCTCTAAGGACAGGCGTAGGGCCATGTCGCAGTAGTGCCGGTGGATGGCGAAGAAGAAGGTCACGAGGGTAGGGATGAGCAGTATCACAAACCAGGCCCCGTCCCGGAACTTCGTGACCGCGAAGACCAGCGTCACCACCGCCGAGCTGACCGCGCCCAAGCCGTTGATCACCATCTTGAGCGCCCACCCCTTCTCGTAGCGCAGCACCGAGCCGCGCTCCTTGACCTCCTGGCCGGGGACCAGATGACCCGCCTTCCACCAGCGGCGCGTCATGCCGAGCTGGGACAGCGTGAAGGAGAGGAAGACCCCGATCGCGTAGAGGGGGATGAGGGCGGTCACGCTGGCCTGGAAGACGATGATGAGGAGGCAGGCGATCACGGCCAGGGCGACGATCCCCCGGGAGAGAACGAGCCGGCTCCCGCGATAGGTCAGCTGGCGGGGCAGGAAACCGTCCGCGGCGTGCAGGGCGGAGAGCCGCGGGAAGTCGGCGTAGGCCGTGTTGGCGGCCATGATCAGGATCAGGGTCGTGGCCGCGATGGTTCCGAGGTAGAGGAGGCCCCGCCCCTCGAAGGCGGTGCGGGCGAGCTGGGAGATGACGGTCTCCTCCTCGGAGGGGACGGCCCCGATGTGGCCGGAAAGGTAGGTGATGCCCAGGAACAGGGTGCCCAGGATGATCGACATCCAGATCAGGGTGATGCCGGCGTTGCGGCTGCGCGGCTCCTTGAAGGCGGTGATGCCGTTCGACACCGCCTCTACCCCGGTGAGGGCGGTTGTCCCGCTCGAGAACGCGTGGAGGAGCAGGAAGAGCGTGACCGGCTTCAGCTGCGCGAACACGGGCATGGGCGGGGGGTCCGTCACCGTGCCCAGGCTCCCCATGAGGTAGCGGAAGAACGCCACCCCCACCGTGAGGAACATCATCACCACGAAGAAGTAAGTGGGCACCGCGAAAATGGTCCCTGACTCCTTCACCCCCCGCAGGTTCACAAGCATCACCGCGAGGACGAGGAGGACGGAGATGGCGACGCGGTGGTTGAAGAGCGCGGGGAACGCGGAGGTGAGCTGGGCCACGCCCGAGGAGACCGACACCGACACGGTCAGGATGTAATCGGTGAGGAGAGCCGCGCCCGCCGTCTGGGCCGGAAGCTCCCCCAGATTGTCCCGCGCCACGATGTAAGCGCCGCCCCCCCCGGGGTAGGCGTGGATCGTCTGCTCATAGGAGATGGTGACGATGATGAGCAGGCCCACGATGGCCAGGGAGATGGGGAAAGCGTGCGCGAAGGCGCTCGCTCCCGCGAAGGCCAGGATGATCAGGATTTCCTGGGTGGCGTAGGCGGTCGAGGAGAGCGCGTCGGAGGCGAACACGGCGAGGCCGATTGTCTTGCCGATGGCCTGGTGGGGGGCATCCGCGGTGGAGAGGGGCCGTCCGAAGAGCCAGGTCCTCCAGGAGGGCGAGGGACAGGCCTCCTCCACCCCCTCCGGGGGCGTCACCGTGCTTGCGGAGCTTGGCAAGGCTGCCATTAGAGCGCTTGACCCGACGCGACGCCCGACAGCCGGCTGCGACTGAGCACAGGCTGCCCAAGGCTACGGGACCTGACTCG
Source organism: Vicinamibacteria bacterium (assembly GCA_035566715.1). Lineage (GTDB taxonomy): Bacteria > Acidobacteriota > Vicinamibacteria > Fen-336 > Fen-336 > DATMML01. The sequence continues at coordinate 1,515 of DATMQU010000428.1, read as the reverse complement.
GCGTCGGCTCATAGTACCGTAGCATCCTGACTCGCCCACATCACGGGCGCCACGGCCAGGAGGGCCGGAAGTAAAGCACGTGGAGCGTCGAGACCCCCGCCGACGTTTGGCGGACGCCGCGGGAAGCGTGAGCGGCACATCGAGGACGCCGACTCCGACTGGTTCCCGCCACCGCCCCTCGGCAGGCGGCGAGGGGCAGAGGTTAGCACGGTTGGCGGGAAGGCTCACGCGCGGACGCCGGGCCCCACCGTCGGCTCGCCGATAGAGTGCTCTCGGCAGCCCAGCACGCTAGCGGAAGAGGCCTTTCAGGAGGTCACGGGCCCCGGAGAGCAGAGTCCCGTAGTCGATGGGCTGCAGGTTCCCCTCGATCCGCGCGCTACTGGCGCCGCCCTGCTTCAGGCTTAAGGCGATTTCCTCGCTCCGGAGGCGCCGGCGTTCGTCCTCGAGGTCGCTCTTCTCCCGCTGGCGTGCGCGCTCGAGGCCGCCCGCCCGGATGAACTCCACGATTTGCCGCAGCTCGCCGTGGCTGAACCAGACCCCGTGTCCCTTGCAGACATCGACCATGATGCCGGAGACGTGGGCGAAGTTGTGGCGGTTCATCAGGCGGCGGCATTCCGGGCAGGGCCAGTAGCGCAGGGGGGCGGGCGGATTGCCCGCGGGCTTCGGCCCGGGACCGGGGAAGGCGGTGGTCAGGACCACCGCCTGCTCCTCACGCTCCGCGCAGATCGTCTCGAAGGAGGCGGGATCGACCCAGATCCCGCCGCAGCGCGTGCACTCGTCGAGCGTCACCGAGCCCACAACCGCGCCGCTGAGGTCGGTCCCGCACTCCGGGCAGGGCCGGGCCGGTCGCGGGCGGGCCTTCTCCCGCGTCGCCTCCGCCCCGCAGTACGCGCAGTGACGAGCCCCTTGGAAGATCCGCGCGAAGCACGAGGGGCAGGCGACAAGGGCGAGGGGCGTGCGGCAGTAGGGGCAGGAGGGCGCCTCCGGCGCCGCGGGGGCGCCACAATGGGGACACGTTAGGGCTCCCGCGCTCTCGCTCATGGCTCGATTGTAGGCCTTTCGTGGAAAACCTGTGGATCACCTGTGCATCGGTTGTGGGAAAGCAGGCGGGTGCCGGGGTCCGGAGTGAGCCACCTTGTGCCGGGGCTCTGCGAATCACCCACCCGCGGCCGTGCGCTTCCGCGAGTCCCTCGGGATGGCCAATCGCGGGTCCCGCGCCTGCGGGGCACCCTGCCTTTTGATAAGTTACGCGCGTGACCCCCTGGCAAGCCATCCTCGCCGAGGCGCGCGACGACGAGACCCTGTTCCTGGTGGGGGCGCTGATATTCCTAGGCGTCATCGTCCGCGCGGCCGCCCCCGAGGAGGGCCGCCGCCTGAGGGTTGCGCTGTGGCTTCTAGGCCTGCACCTGCTCCTGCTCCCGGTGGCGGGGACCCTTCGCGCCTACGCGCTTTTGGCTTATTCCGACGTCCGTTTCCCCCTCCTCATGTTCGAAGTCCTGGCCGCCATCGAAGTCG
>DATMQU010000427.1:0-5501 GCA_035566715.1 Vicinamibacteria bacterium | reverse complement strand
GGGAGCCTCGCCGCTCCGCCCTCCGCTCTGCCCCGCATCGTGGCCCAGGCCGCGCGCGGCGACGGGGACGTCGAGGGCTACTACCTGTCGCCCTCCGCTCCCGGCGTGGGCGAGCACCTGGAGGCGGTGGTGCGCGAGCTGCTGCGGGGCTACCCGGTGCAGGGGCTCCATCTGGATTTCATCCGCTATCCCGGGCCCGACTACGACTACTCGCGGCCGGCCCTCGAGGGCTTTCGCCGGGCGCACGGAGGGTCTGACCTGGTCGCGGGCCCCGCGCAGGACCCGGCGGCCTGGGACGCGTACCGCCGGGACACCCTGACCGCGCTGCTCGTCCGGATCGGGAAAGCCGCGCGGGAGGAGCAGCCGGGGATAGTGGTGTCGGCGGCGGTTGTACCCGACGAGGCCCAGGCCGTGAGCCACCGATACCAGCATTGGCCGTCCTGGATGGCGCGGGGGCTCCTGGACGCCCTTTGCCCCATGACCTACACCCCCGACAGCCGCATCTTCCGGCAGCAGCTCGAGCAGGTGCTCACGCATGTGGTGGCGTCGAGACCCGTGGTGTGGGCCGGGATCGGAGCCTATCGGCTGCCCCTGGAGGGGATCCTGGAGAAGGTCCGGATTGCGCGCGAGTCGGGCGTCTCCGGAGTGCTTCTCTTCTCGCACGAGTCGCTCCTGCCCAGTGACCGAATGCGTCTTCGCCACGAGGCCTTCCCGGCGCCGGACGAGCCGGGGCTCCCGGGCGCGGGCGCCCGCGCCCTCCCCGGTCGATCGCCGCGGTGAGGGAATGACCCGCGCGCGGCGGGCTCTCTTCCTGGGCACCGCGCTCGCCGCCGCCGCCTGCCGCCATCAGCCCCCGGTCCCGAGCCCGCCCGCGGCTCCCTCTCCCGCCCCCGGCTATCCCTGGGCCCGCGCCACCCTGGCCCGCCTCTCTCTGGCCGAGAAGGCGGCCCAGATGATCGGGGTCCGGGCCACCGGCCTCTACCGCCATCCCGCCTCCCCGGAGGCGGTGCGCCTGCGCGACCGAGTGCGGTCCCTCAAGGTGGGGGTGGTGGTGGTGTTCGAATCGGAAGTGGAGACTCTGCCGCGCCTGCTGAACGAGCTCCAGGGTCAGGCCGACGTCCCCCTCCTGGTGGCCGCGGACCTGGAGCGCGGCCTCTCCTTCCGGATCCGGCGTGGCGTCGTGCCCCTGCCCTATGCCATGGCGGTGGGGGCCACACGCTCCGAGCAGGCCGCCCGCTTCACGGGCCAGGTTGCGGCGCGGGAGGCGCGGGCCCTGGGCATCCACTGGGCTTTCGCCCCCGTGACGGACGTGAACAACAACCCCTCCAACCCGGTCATCAACATCCGCTCCTACGGCGAGGACCCCGAGCTGGTGGCGCGCCTGGCCGGCGCTTTCGTGCGGGGGGCCCGCGAGGGGGGCCTCCTGACCACGGCCAAGCACTTCCCGGGGCATGGCGACACCGCCGTGGACAGCCATCTCCAGATGGCCACGGTGGCCGCGGACCGCGCGCGGCTGGACGCCGTGGAGCTCCTGCCCTTCCGTCGCGTGGTGGAGGCGGGCGTGGATTGGGTCATGCTCGGTCACATCGCCGTCCCCGCGCTCGATCCCTCGGGCGCTCCCGCCACCCTATCCCTGCCCATGGCGGAGGTTCTGCGGCGGGACCTGGGCTTCCACGGCATGGTGGTGACGGACGGGATGGACATGGCGGGGGTGCGCCCCGCCTGGACGGGCGAGGCCACGGTCCGCGCGGTCCAGGCGGGGGCGGACCTCGTCCTGCTCCCCCCCGAGCCGGAAGTCGCCGTCCAGTCCCTGCTGCGGGCGGTGAAGGAGGGCCAGCTGACGGAGGCCCGCCTGGACCTCTCCGTACGGCGCATCCTGGAGACCAAGGAGCGTCTGGGGCTGGACAAGAACCGGCTCGTGGATCGGGAGACCCTCGCCAAGAGCGTGGACCGGCCCGAGGACGAAGCAGAGGCCCAGCGGATCGCCCGCGCGTCCATCACCGTGGTCCGCAACGAAGGACACGTGTTGCCCCTCCACGCCGAGCAGCCGCTGCGCCTCCTGCACCTGGTGCTCTCCAGCGACATCCACAACACGGCCATCCACGGCATCCCCGAAGAGGAGCTTGCCGCGCGGCGGATTCCCACGGAGACGGTGAGCCTGGGACCCGAGGTGTCGGAGGAGACCTCTGCCGCCCTCGTCGCCCGCGCGCCGGAATTCACGCACGTCCTGGCCTCCAGCTTTGTGAGGGTCACGTCCTCCAAGGGCACCGCCGACATGGCCCCGAGCCACGCCCGTCTGCTGCAGGGCCTGGCGGCCACGGGCCGGCCCGTGATCGCGGTCTCCTTCGGGAGCCCCTATCTGCTCCGGCAGTTCTCCGAGGTCCCGGTCTACGTGGCCGCCTACGGCTCCGCCGACTCCAGCCAGCGGGCGGCGGTGGCCGCCCTTTTCGGGGAGTATGCTGTCAGCGGGAAGCTGCCCGTCACGCTTCCCGGTCTCTACCCCTATGGCCACGGCTTGGCGATCCCGAGGGAGGAAATGACGTTGCGGGGGAGCCGTCCCGAGGACGTCGGCTTCCGGCCGGGCGGGCTCGCGGGTGTGGACCGCGTGCTGGACCAGGCGCTGGAGGAGAAGCGCTTCCCCGGAGGGGTGGTGGCGGTGGGGAAGGACGGGGCTCTCGTCCACCTTCGGCCATTCGGACGCCTCACCTACGACAAGGACGCGGCCGAAGTCCACGCGGACACCATCTACGACCTCGCGAGCCTGACCAAGGTCATCGTCACCACGACCCTGGCCATGATCCTCGTGGACGAGCAGAAGCTTGACATCTCTAAACGAGTCAGGGACTTCCTGCCTGGGTTTCAGGGCGGGGCCAAGGACCAGGTGACCGTCCGGCAGCTCCTCACCCATTCCGCCGGGCTCGAATGGTGGGCGCCGCTCTACAAGGAGATAGAGGGCAAGGATGCGTATCTGGGGCGGATCCAGGCCATGGAACTCGTCTATGAGCCGGGCACCCGGTCCGTGTACAGCGACCTGGGCGTGATCCTGCTGGGCGAGATCCTCGAGCGGGTGGCGGGCGAGGGGCTCGACCCGCTCGCCCGGCGTCGCATTCTGACCCCCCTGGGCATGAAGGACACCCTCTACCGGCCCCCGCCTGCTCTTCTGCCCCGGATCGCACCCACCGAGCAGGACCCTTGGCGCGGGCGCCTCTTGCGGGGTGAGGTCCATGATGAGAATGCCTTCGCCCTGGGGGGCGTGGCCCCGCACGCGGGCCTCTTCGGGACGGCCCGGGACGTGGCCCGTTTTGCCCAGATGCTCCTAAATGGGGGAGTGCTCGAGCACCACCGGATCGTGTCCCGCGAGACGGCGGACCTGTTCACGCGCCCAGCCGGGGTGCCGGGCTCGAGCCGAGCCCTCGGCTGGGACACCCGTTCCGAGAACAGCTCCGCGGGGACGCTCTTCTCCGCCCGCTCCTACGGCCACACCGGCTTCACGGGGACCTCGCTCTGGATCGATCCCGAGCGCCGGCTGTTCGTCGTCCTCCTGACCAACCGCGTCCATCCGAGCCGGGAGCGAGATCCCAAGGGCGCGGCCATCCGGCAGGTCAGGGCCGCAGTGGCGGACGCGGTGGTGCGCGAGCTCGCGGTGCCGTGATCCTCCCCCTGACGGTCGCCGCGCTGCTCGCGGCACCGCCGGTCCGGGTGGGACTCGAGCAGGTCGAGGCGCAGGGGGGAGCCCCCCTCAAGGGCAAGCGCATCGGTCTCCTGGCGCACGCGGCCTCCGTCACCGCCGACGGCCGTCATGCCGTGGACGTGCTCCGCGGGCTGGGCGTGGACGTGCGCCGGCTCTTCGCTCCCGAACACGGGCCCCGCGGACTCCTGGCGGCGGGCGCTCCTGTGGAAGGGGGCGTCGACCCGGAATCGGGGCTGCCCCTCGTGAGCCTCTACGGGAGCAAGGCGAAGCCGGGGCCCGAGGATCTTGCGGGCTTGGACGCGCTGGTGGTGGACCTGCAGGACGCGGGCGTCCGCTTCTACACCTACGAGAGCACCCTGATCCTCTGCTTGGAAGCGGCGGCGGAGGCGCGGATCGAACTCGTGGTGCTCGACCGGCCCAACCCCCTCGGGGGGGAGCGGATGGACGGGCCCCTGCGCGACCCGACCCTGGCCTCGAGCCTGCTGAGCCTGGCCCCGGGTCCCCTGATCCACGGCCTGACCCTGGGGGAGCTGGCGCGGCTCGTCAACGCGGGGCGGGCGCGCCCGGCCCACCTCACGGTCGTCCCCATGCAGGGCTGGAGGCGCGGCATGACCTGGGCGGACACGGGCCGCCCCTGGGTGCCCCCCTCGCCCAACCTGCGCAGCGCGGAAGCCGCCCTCGCCTATCCGGGCGTCTGCCTCCTCGAAGCCACGAATGTCTCCGAAGGCCGGGGGACCGAGGACCCCTTCCTTCTCCTGGGCGCGCCCTGGATGAAGCCGGACGTGGTTCGCCTCGACGTCTCCGCGCCCGGTTTCGCGCTGGAGCCGACGCGCTTCACGCCCCGGGACGCCGCCGTGGCCCTAGCGCCGAAGTACCGGGACCGCGAATGCCAGGGCCTGCGGGTGGGGGTGACGGATCCGGGGGCGGCCCGGCCCTACGCCCTCGGCCTCGCCCTGCTCGGTGCCTTGAGGAAGCATCACCCCGAGTTCCGCTTCTCCCGCGAGGGGGCGGGACTGGATGGGCTCCTGGGGACGCGGCGCGTGCGGGAGGGCCTGGAGCGCGGGGAGAGCGTGGACGCCATCCTGGCCCTGGACGCTCCCGCCCGGGATTCCTTCGCCAAAGGCCGCAAGCCCGCGCTGCTGTATTGACGCCCCATGGACTCCCTCCGCATCGGCCTGCCCGCCCTGCTCGGCATCCTGGCCTATCTCGTGGCCATCAACGTCCTGGGGGCCCGCCTGGGGCGCGGCCAAAAGGACGCCGGGGACTACTTCCTGGGTGGGCACGCGATGCCCTGGTGGGCGGTGATGGCGTCGATCGTGGCCACCGAAACCTCCGCCCTCACCTTTCTCTCCGTCCCCGGCGATGCGTACCACAGCGGGTACACGTTCCTTCAGCTCACCCTCGGCTACCTCATCGGTCGGATCCTGGTCGCGCGCATCCTCCTTCCCGGCTACTTCCGGGGCACCCTCCCGACCGCCTACGCCCTGCTGGAGCGGCGCTTCGGCGTGGCGACCCGGCGGTTCGCTTCCTCGGTCTTCATGGTCACGCGCGTGATGGCGGCGAGCGTCCGCCTGGCCGTGCCCGCCATCCCGATCGCTCTGGTCCTGGGCGTGCCCGTGTGGAGCGCGATACTGATCCTGGCCGGCGCCACCGCCCTCTATACCTTCGCGGGCGGCATCAAGGCGGTGATCTGGATCGACCTCATCCAGGTCACGGTCTATCTGAGCGGGGCCCTCCTGGCCCTCGTGTTCCTGGCGGGCGTGGTCCCGGGCGGCCTGGGCTCCGTGGTCGGCGCGGCGGCCCGGCACCC
>DATMQU010000426.1:0-5235 GCA_035566715.1 Vicinamibacteria bacterium | reverse complement strand
CCATCTCCCTCACGTAGCGCAGCTCGGCCTCCCAACGGGAAGGCGATGGGCGCAGCATCATGTCAGGGGCCCATCCCCCCCCGCGGATGAGGAGGGGCCTTCCGTTGACCTTGAAAAGGCGGTGGCCGCCCTCCGTCAGCTCGGACGAGATCTGCTGCATGCCGAAGCGGACCTCCTGTCGGTCGGAGATGGCCCCGCCCGCCTCGACCTCGAGGGCGAGGGTGTAGAGGTTCGGAGATCCCAGGCGGTACGGCCACCACATCCGCGGGTGGGCGACGCTCAGGGAGGGCACCTGCTCGGGCGTGACGCGAACGCTCGTGCTCTCCCGCGGGCCCAGGGCCACTGGCTGCGAGAAGTGAATGGACTCGATCTGACCCCGCACCGTCCCCCGCACCGGCTGGTCGGTGGTGTTCCGCACCTCGGCCGTCACCGTGAGGTGGGCCGTCTCCAAGGAGGGAAGGTCGAAGCGGGTGACGACCTGCGGGTGGCGCAGGGCGAGCGGACCGCTGTCGGTCAAATAGACATCGCCCCAGAGTCCCATGTCCTTGTCGGGAGGGGCAGGGTTCCAATCCACCCAGGTGATGCCCAGGTCGTGGGGTTCGGGGGCGAAGACCTCGACCGCCAGGGCGCTCAGGGGTTTGGCGAAGCGGGTCACGTCGAACTCGTAGTGGCGGAACGGTCCCGCGACCTCATCGGCGCCCGCCACGAGCTGGCCGTTCATCCACACGTTCGCGCGGTAGTTGATCCCGTCGAAATGCAGCCAGAGGGCGCGGCCCGCCAGGGCGCCGGGAACCTCAAACTCCGTGCGGTACCACCAGGCGGCCCGAAACGGGCTGTCCACCGGCATCGGGAGATTGGAGAAGTTCTGCCCGATCGGATACCCCGCGCCGGGAATGGACCTCAGGTTGGATCCGAAATAGGGGTCGGGGTACACCTTGTCCCCGACGAGGGCCGCCAGAACCGTGCCTGGCACCGGGGCCGGGTGCCAGCCCTCCGGCCGGTAGCCCGGCGTCGACACGGCGGCCCCGGTCTCGGGAACCTTCGCTGACGACTGGAGCCTCCAGCCCGTCTTCAAGGGCAACCGGGCGCCCGGAGGCGTCGCGGACCAAGACGGCGAGGCCAGAGTGAGGCCGCCGGCGGCCAGGAGCCAGGCAAGGTACGCGGACCGCATCATGGGGATTACCTCCTGTTGGTGGGACGAGGTCCTTCACTTATAGCATCGGGGGGCGTTTCCATAGTCTTCCTGGCCGATTCTCTCCGAGTCCGGACGAGGACGACGAGGCCAACCGCGATCACGTCTTGATTGGCCTTCCCCTGGCGTTCGTTCCGCTAAATGTCTGATTTAACTTGATTTCGGCCCGCCCCCCGGGGCTCGGCTTTCTCGCGCCAGGGCCGGCGTGTTCCAAGGGTCGCCGAGTACGCCCTGACGTCGGGTCAGGGGAGCGGCGCAAGACTGCCGTTGCCAAAGCGGTGGCGACTTTCGTAAACTCCTTTCCGAAGATGCCACCCAGAGCGGCCCGCCCGACCGGGCTCCGAACACGGGCGGGCATTGGCAACGCCGGCGATATTCGGCGCCTGAACCTCGAGCGCGTCCTGGCCATCGCCATGGACCGACACGAGCCCTTCACGCGCGCGGAGCTGATTCAGGCCACCGGCCTCTCCGCCCCCACCGTGGGGAGCCTCGCCTCCCAGCTGATCCGGAGCGGTCTGGTCCGGGACCTCGGCACCGCCGCCTCCCGTGGAGGTCGACGACCCACCTCCATGGAGTTCAACACCAGCCACGGCTTCGTGGCCGGTATCGACCTCGGCCCGACCCGTACGCGGCTGGCCGTGGCCGACCTGCGGGGCGCGCGGCTAGGCCATCGGGTGGTACCGACTCCCTTGGGTCTCGACCCCGCTGCCCTTCTCAAACGGCTCGCCGAGGACGTGAGGGAGCTGCTGGCGGAGGCGCAGGTTCCCCGGGGGCGCCTCGTCGCGGTGGGGGCGGGGGCGCCCGGAGCCGTGGATCGAGAACGGGGTGTCGTGACCCTGGCCTCCAACCTGCCGGGCTGGTCCCAAGTGCCCATGCGGGAGATCCTGATGCGGGCTCTCGGCGCTCCTGTCGTGGTCGAGAACGACGTCAACTTGGCCATCCTGGGCGAGCACTGGCGGGGGGCCGCCGTCGGTCACGGCACGTGCGCCTTCATCTCCGTGGGAACGGGGATCGGCGCCGGCATCCTCATGGACGGCGCGTTGCACCGGGGACATCATTCCCTGGCCGGCGAGATCGGCCTCATGTGCATGGGACCCCAGTTCGTGGGTGGGGACCGGAGGACCCAAGGATCCCTGGAGAGCCTGGCCGGCCTCAAGGCGCTCGCCTCCCGCTGGCCACCCGGAGCGGGGAGCGACCCCGAGCGCTGGGTCGCGGAGCTGTTCGATGCCGCCGAGGCCGGCGACAGCCAGGCGCGCGGGGCGGTGGACGAGGTGGCCACGCTCATCGGTATCGCGACCGCGAACCTGAGCGTTGTCCTCGACCCTTCCCTGATCGTCCTGGGAGGAGCCGCGGTCGCCAAGGGGACGCCCTTCCTTCAGGAAGTGCGCCGGATCGTGGGGCGCATCATGCTCGAGCCGACCGAGATCGTGGTCTCGGCCCTCGGGAAGGAGGCGCCGCTCTGGGGGAGTCTCCTGGTGGCGACCAACGAGGCCCAGGAGCTGTTGCGGCGGCGGCTCCGGCAAGCCTGGGCAGCGTCCTGAGGGATCCGCGGCGTCGTCCTTGTCCGCGGGCGGGATGTCCTTCCCCGAGTTCCCCCGGAGCCCACTACTCCATGTTCAGCGCCGCCGCTCCAATGACACCGGCGGCGGGACCCAGCGCCGCCTCTGCGATGCGGGTCGGATACTCTTCCAGGCGTGAGGCCAGGACGGCCGCGTAGAGGTCGCGCGCCCGGGACAAGGACCCGCCGATGACGATGACGGCGGGGTCCAAGAGCGCGATCACGGAGGCGCAGAGGAAAGCAAGGTCCTCCCCGAAGGACCGCCAAGCCGTCCCCGCCGCCGCGTCGCCGGTCCGGGCGAGCGCGGCGATGCCCTGAGCATCGAGGGCGGCGCTGGGCCTTCCCCCCGCCGCTTCGTAGCCGCGGACGACCCCGGCTCCGGAGAGGAAGTCCTCTAAGGGGTGCCCCCGAAGCGGAATGCGGTAGACCTCGCCCGCCTGGGACCCGGCGCCGCGATGAAGCCGCCCTCCGACCATCACGCCGCAGCCGACCCCGGTCCCGAGGGTGATGCCGCAGACGTCCTGGGCGCCGCGCCCGGCGCCGTATCTGGCCTCCGCGAGCGTGAAGCAGCGCGCGTCGTTCTCGAGGGCGACGGGACCGTCGGCGGCCTCCCGCAGCAGCTTCCCGAGGTCGGTGCCATTGAGCAGGGGGAGGTTGTTGCACTGGGTGAGGGGGCCGCGATCGACGATGCCCGCGGTCCCAAAGCCCAGCGCGACGCCGGCGCGGTTGTCCAGGGCGGGCCGAAGACGCTGGCGGAGATCCAGGAGGCCTTGCCTCAGGTGACCCGGCCCGAAGGCCTTGCCGGTGGGCACCGAGACCACATCCGTCGCCAGGCGCCCCTCGCCCGTGACGACGGCCATTCGCATTTGGGTGCCGCCCAAGTCCACACCCAAGAAGCACGGAGCACTGTTCATCGGCGGCGTACCGTACGCTCCTTCGAGGGTTCAAGTCAATGTCGAGGAGCGGCCGCGCCTCCCCGCCCAGTTCTCTCTGGTAGACTGCGGGGGGATGACGTCCCTCGTTCTGCTGGCCGCGGCCGCCATCTCCGCCAGCGCGGGGCGGCTCTCCCCCGAAGAGCGCGCGCTCCATGTCGCTGCCCGGGAGGGCAACTTGGGCCGGCTGCAGGCGCTGCTGCGAAGCGGGGTCGACCTGGAAGCCCGGGACTCCGCCGGCTTCACGGCCCTCATGGTCGCGGTGGCGAGCGGTCGGTCGGAGACGGCCAAGGTCTTGCTCCAGGCCGGCGCCGACGTCAATGCTTCATCACCCCGCGGATGGACCGCCTTGATGCAGGCGACCTCGACGGGCCGCGCCGACGTCGGGGAGCTCCTCCTCGACGCGGGAGCGGACCCCGACGCCCGCGACCGGGAGGCGGGGACGGCGCTGGACATCGCCCAGGCCGCGAACCGCGGAGAGCTGGTCCGTCTCCTGCGCAGCCGGGGCAGCCGCGGCTCCGGGAAGTCGGTGGGGGATCGTGTTTGCGCCCGACGCTGGAATGGCAACGGCTTTTGCGGTGTCGTCGAGGTCATCGAGGGAAGTAGGTTCAAGGTGCGGATCACAAGCCTCCCCGGCTGCGCGGGAGGATGCGACCCCGATGCGGACTGCTCCTCGAGCCGCCCCCTGGGTGGAGGCAGGCCCGACCACATCCAGCTCTCGGACTCCCTTTGGATCCGGAGCTGGTGCCTCACCGACACCGGACTCGAGCGGGAAGTGGGCGCCAAGCCGTGAAGGGCACCTCCCGCGCGCTGCTCCTGATCCTCGCCCTTCCCCTCGGTAGCTGCGGCTCTTCCCCTACGCCAGCGCCTCCCAACCCCGGGCCAACCGCGAGCCCGGCGTCGCCCTCCGGCTTCGATTACAACGGCATCACCCACGTCTCCTGGTGGCACGACGAGTACGTGGGTGCGGACGCCCATGATTCCCGCCGCCGCCTGGCCGCAACAAAGTCCACCTGGGCCGCGGTCATCGCCACCTGGTACATGGACGGGCGAGACTCGGACGAGATCGGCCCCGACTTGCTCCGGACGCCCACCGACGACGCGGTCAGCGTGGCCATCCAAGACCTCCATAACCTCGGCCTGAAGGTGATGCTCAAGCCCCACGTGGACGTCCAGGACGGCACCTGGCGGGGAACGATCCACCCCGCGGACACCGACCGCTGGTTCGCCAGCTACCGAGCGTTCATCACGCGGTACGCAGGGCTGGCTCAGGCCGGTCGCGCCGAGCTGTTTTGCGTGGGGACCGAGCTCGCGACCCTGACCGACTCGCGATACGCCGCGCAGTGGGCGGCGGTCGTGGGCGGCGTGCGCGGCGCCTACGGAGGCCCGATCACCTACGCCGCGAACGCCAACGCGCCCGGGGACGAGTTCACGAGCGTCTCCTTCTGGGACTCCTTGGACCTCATGGGCCTGGACGTCTACACTCCCCTCACCGACAAGGACGATCCCAGCCGCCAGGAGCTCGCGCAGGGATGGTTCAACAACCGCTACGG
>DATMQU010000425.1:0-8631 GCA_035566715.1 Vicinamibacteria bacterium | reverse complement strand
GCAAAGCCTGGATTCCCTGCTCAGCCACGCTAGTTGACCCCGCCGCCACAGGCCGGGGGGCTTGACACCTCCGGCTAGATATGTATATTAAGTATGCATATTGAGCCTGGAGGGGCCATGGGGTCCTCAGGGGCGGGTTCGGCCGTACTTCTTCAATGGGCGTCCGAGACCGGAGCTCACGGGATGCCCATCCCCGGGGAATTGGAAGGGCGCGGCTGGCACCGTCTGGCCGAGCACCCGCTTTTCCATGGAACGTGGCTGATGGAGACCCCGGAGGAGGAGTTGGTCCCGCCCCCGCCGGTCACCCCCGCTCGTCCCCGTCGCAGGCCCCCGCCCGGTCCGGCCGCGCTGACCTCGCGCCGTTAACCGGGGGCGGTCCGGGCCCCCCGGGGGGTCGGTGTCCCGCAGTGCGGGCACAGGCGCCACAGGGGGTTCAGCGCCTCCCCGCACGAGCACGCCATCACCTCCCCGGAGCCTCGTGTCGACGGGGCGACGGCGGCCTCTGAAGGGGCCCCGCTCACCGCCTTCCCCTGTTTTTGGGCCACCAGCGCCTCCCCCTTGCGCACCGTCTCATCGTGGGCGTCGAGGTCGGTGCTGCCGAAGAGGGAGGACAGCATGGCCTTCCCCACCACGTTCATGAGGAGGCCGAAAAGGGCAAGGCCGGCCAGCATGGTGGCGGCGGCCACGATCTTCCCCGCGGGGGTGGAAGGGACCATGTCCCCGTAGCCGGTGGTGGTGATGGTCACGATGCACCACCACATGGTCGCGGGAATGTGGACGAAGAGGGTGCCCGGGACCTGCTCCTCCGCGTAGAACTCCAGGGTGCTGAAGATGGTCACCGCGGAGAAGAGGGCGATGAAGTAGATCTGCAGGTCCATCCGGAGGGTGTTGAGCCGCTGCTCCTTGCGCCTCTCGAACTGCTGGGCCGCGACCTTGGCCAGCTTGAGCACGCGCAGGATCCGCATCAGCCTCAGGAAGCGCAGCACCCTGAGCACGCGGGCCACCTTCAGGGCCCGGATGTCCAGCATGAGGAGGATGGTGGGGGCGATGGCCAGGAAGTCGACGATCCCCCAGCCCAAGAGGTACTTCTTGCGGTTTTCCGCCACGTAGATATTGATGAGGAACTCGGCCGTGAAGATGGAGACGATCACGATCTCGGACCATTCGAAGATCAGCTCGTACTGGACGTAGAGGTCCTGCATCGAGGCCAGGGTGACGGAGATGACGGAGAGGAAGATCAACACCATGATGAAGGCGTGCATCTCGCGGTAGAGCGCCGAGTGCTCGTTGGCGAAGCCTTCGCGCAGCGTGTGGTCGATGAGCGACCCGACCCGGCGGAGAGCGTTCATAGCGGTCCTCCTAGGGAACCACCCTCACGGTGTAGGTCTTGCATTGGAAGGGATGCAGCAGGGCGAAGTCCTGCCCCGCGTCGGTGACGCAGAGCTGGGGCGAGAAGAGGCCGACCGGGTAGGTGTAGTTGCGGCGGCAGTTGGCGCCGGTCGGACCGTGCACCTCCTGGTGGCCGTCACCCAGGAAATCCATGGTGAAGAAGAGGTTGTCACCGTCCAGATCGTGCGACCCGCACATCGTGAACTGGACCAGAAGCGGGGCCACGCCCGTGATGACGTCCCGCGAGCTGGCCGGGGGCGTGGTCTTGAACACCGCCACCGCGGGCTCGTTCGGTGGGGGTAGGGGCGCGCTCACGCTCACGGTGGTGGAGCAGCGGGCCGACCGACTCGCCTCGCTCACGGCGAAGGAGGCCGTGAACATGCCCGCCCCGTTGTAGGTGTGAGGGGCGTTGGGGTTGCTGCCCGTGCTGCCGTCCCCGTAGTCGATGGCGACCGTGAAGGACCCCTGCGATCCCGCCACGTTCAGGGTGAAGCTCACGGCGAGGGGGGCCGGGCCCGAGGAGGGGTTGGCGGAGCAGGTCGCGGAGAGGGTGGGGGCGGTGGGGGTGCTCTTATGGCAGTCGGCGAGGCCGGCCAAGACCGGCAGAGCGATAGCGGTGCCACACCCCAGAATCTTCCTCATGACCTGTTGTCAAATTTCGGTGAATCATACACGCCCCCGCGGCGCGGGGAAACCGGGCAATACCCTCCTGCTCCCGAGGGACGCACCCACTCCTCCCCCCGGGGGCCGATCGCCATCCGGGTGCAGGCGCTTATTGTGTGAGCGGTGGGAGGCGGAGGCGGAAAGGAATCCTGCCTCGCCGGGGACGGGCGGAGGCGGCCCCCGGGAGTCGTCGGTGTTGGCAGTCGACTCCCCCGCTCCTCCGGGCGGGAAAGAGCCGAGCGCGCCGGTCCGCCTTAGGGCTTGTAACGCTCCAGGAAGAACTTCTTGCTATCGAGACGCCGGCCGGACTGGTAGACAACCCACTCGCTCTCCAAGTGGTCGGGATCGTGGAGGCTGATCCGGGCCGAGTGCATGTGGGCGTCGACCTCCGGTCTCACGTTGGCTCCCCCCGTAAAATCGAAGACGAGCTCGCCCGCCTCGGCGGTGGTGAGGCTCATCCGCGGCTGATTGCCCAACGCGCAGTAGTGGGTGAGGACCAGGGCGTCGCCGTCCAAGTGATAGATCGTGATCATCTCGTGGCTGGTGCCCGGGAAGAGGTCCTCGAGCACCGCGTTCCCGTTCGAGGTGGTTCGGTAAGTGACCGTCACCGGCGGACCGTCCTTGCTCTGGACGGTGCCCCGCCACTCGCCGTTCAGCGCCTTCAGCTTCTCGAAGGCCGCGGCACCGGCTCCCCCCTTGCCGGGGGTGTTCTTGTCGCTCGCCCGCAGGAGCCCGCAGAGCCCAATTGCGGCAAATGTCGTCAAAAGCGTGGCTTTTCGGTTCATAGGCGCGTTTCACCCTCCAAACACACTGTTACACCTTGCACCCGGTTCCTTTAGTCGGAGGCAGGGGTGCGCCGATGGGCCCGCGGAGCCGGGTGCCCCCGGGCCACGAACTGTCCTTGGCCAAGCGGGGGCCCGGAGAGGAGGAGGGCCCTCCCGCCCGCCGCTATTTCAGCGCGTCCGCCCCCGCCTTGGCGCACTGGCCATCCTGCTGGCTGGTGGCGCCCGATACCCCGATCGCGCCCACGATCTTGCCGTCCATGAGGAGGGGGAAGCCACCATCCACCGGCACCGCCCCCTCCAGCCGCAGAATGCGGAGACCCTCCCCGCCCGCGGCCAGTGCGTCCTGGAAAACCTTGGTCGGGCGCTTGTACAGCGCTGCCGAGCGCGCCTTCTCGATCGCCACCTTGACGCTGCCGGTCTGGGTGCCGTCCATTTTCTCGAAATAGACGAGGTTGCCCGCGGTGTCGACGATGGCCACCGCCATCGTCCAGCTGTTCTTGCGTGCCTCCGCTAGCGCGGGACCGGCGGCGATCTTGGCGTGCTCCAGGGTGATCGGCAGGCCATAGGGATTTGGCAACTGCGCCCACGCGGACGTCGCGCATAGCGCCAGGGTCATGGCTACGAGACAATCGACGGCGGTCCGTCGTGACATGCTGGCTCCTCTCTTAGACTCGACGCGGGACGGGAATTCCGCCCATTCTTACTTGTGCGCCTTCACACCAGCTCGAACCTCAGCTCGCCCAGCTTCTCCAGGCTGCAGGCGATCTTGTCGCCCGGCCTCAGCCATACCCGCTTTTCCGGGGGCCGCCCTTGGATGACGCCCTCCGGCGTCCCCGTGAAGATGATGTCGCCCGGTCTCAGAGTAATGATCCGGGAAATGTAGCTGATGATCTGCCGGCTGTTGAAGATGAAGTCGCGGGTGCTCGAGGATTGCCGCGACTCTCCATTCACCCGGCACTCGATCTTCAGGTTGTCGGGATCGACTTGATCGGCGGTGACGAGGTAGGGCCCCAAGGGAGCGAACTGGTCCGGCGTCTTGCCGACCATCCACTGGCCCCCGGTCTCCAGCTGGAGGTCCCGGGCCGTGAAGTCATTGCCGGTGCAGTACCCCGCAACGTGGGAGAGGGCATCCTCCTCGCTCACGTTTCTCGTCTCCTTGCCCATGACTATGACGAGCTCGACCTCATAGTCGAACTTTTCGGCCACCCCGCGGGGAAGCGTGATCGTGCCCTGGTGAGAGTTGAGGGTGTTGTTGAACTTGTTGAACAGCACCGGCTGCTTCGGAATCGCCATCCCCACCTCGAGGGCATGCCGCCGATAGTTGAGGCCCACGCAGACGATCTTCTCGGGACGGGTCACGACCGGTCCGTATTCAATGCTCTCCGGCGCCCGGAGTGGAGCGTCAACGGATTTGAGCGCGGCCTCGACCAACGCATTCAGGCGGGGGCCGTCCTCGTTCTGAAGAAGGTCATCCATGGTGGCGGGGGCGGGTAGGCGGAGAAGCCGGCCCGCCTCCTTCACATCCAGAATGCCCTTTTCCGTCTTGACGCCCAGCCGGTATTCGCCATCGCGGCGCAGGGTCAGGACCGTCAGCCCGCGCGCCATGCCCCGGGCCCGGTTGCGGAGCGGCTTGGGGTCGCCCTCTCCCCGCGCACGGTCGGCGGTGGCCGCGATCGCGCCCGCAGCGCCCGCTCCCTTCAGGAATGCCCTGCGATCCAGCTCCATGCCGGCACCTCCGGGTCGGTCGCGCGGTCGGATCCTCGGGGTAGGACCGCGGCCGGGCTGGCATTCTAACCCAGGCCCGCAACCGGGCATCGCACCGGACCCCAGTGGGTCGGGCAGACTCAAACCAAGCGCCAAACCGCATACCGGGGGATCCCCCCCCAGGTGCTATCCTTCCGGAGAGTGAGGGACCCCGCCTGGGGGGGAGAAAGGCGCCCGTGTCGCAAGTCTGGGACATCCTGTCCGCAGGAAGGGACTCGCGGTGGTGGCCGCGGCCGGCCAGCCGCCCTGCTCCGGGGGCTTCGGGCGAGGCTCTTGCAAAGCGCGCCGGCACGTCCGTTGCAACACAGCGACCCCGGATCCCGTCCGCCCGATGAAACCACGAGACCCTCGTCTCACCAGGAGGTCAATGATGCACAGGCTTTGGGCCGCCCCCGCGGTTGGCTTGCTCTCTCTGCTTTGCGCCTGCGGAGGGACCTCATCCCAAGGCAGCGCGCCCTCTGCCTCCGATTGCAGCGTGGCCGGAGAAAACGCGCAGATCCTCTCGGTCATGCAGTCCTGGTACTACTGGTATCAGACCCTGCCCGGCAACGTGAACCCCGCCAACTACGCGAGCACGAATGCCCTCCTCGACGCCCTTCGCCAGCAGCCCCTGGACCGGTTCAGCTACATCACCACCCAGGCCGCTAACCAGTCCTTCTACGGAGCCGGCCAGTATGTCGGCTACGGCCTCGGCTTCGCCCTCAGCGCCAGCAACAACCTGAGCGTGAACCAAGTGTTCCCGGGCAGTCCCGCCGACCAAGCCGGCCTCACGCGCGGCGGTACCGTCACCGCCGTGAACGGCGTGCCCGTGCCCACCCTGGTCGCCAACAACCAGCTGGACAGCGCGCTGGGCGCCGACACCCCCGGAGTCAACAAGACGTTCACCTACACGAGCCTGCAGTCGCAGACCTCCACGGTCACGCTCACCTCCACGGTGATCACGCAGCCGAGCGTGGGACAAGTGAACGTGTTCGATGACGGACGGGAGCGGGTCGGCTACTTCCTTTTCAACAACTTCATCGATACCACCAACAGCGAGCTCGACCAGGCCTTCGCGCAGTTTGCGAGCCAGGGAGTCACCCACGTGGTGATCGACGAACGCTACAACGGCGGCGGCGAGGTGAGCGTGGCCCAACACCTGGCCTCGCTGATCGCGGGGAACAGCTACGCCGGGAAGTCGCTCGCCACCCTCACCTACAACGACAAGCACACGAGCCAGAACGAGACGATCACGTTCCCCACCATCGCCAGCCCCCTGAACCTGACCCAGGTATTCTTCATAACCACCGAGTCGAGCGCCTCCGCCAGCGAGTTCATCATCAACGCCCTTAAACCCTTCATTGACGTCGTGACCGTGGGCGCCGCCACCTTCGGGAAGCCGGTGGGAGAGGACGGCTTCAACCTCTGCACCGACGTGCTCTACCCCATCACCTTCAAGATAGAGAACGTCAGCGGCTACGGCGACTACTTCAACGGCCTCCCGGCGACGTGCCCGGCCGCCGATGATTTGGGGCACGCCCTGGGCGACCGCGACGAGGCCTCCCTGGCCGCGGCCCTGAGCTACATCCGCACCCAGAGCTGCCCCCCCCAGGCCGCGGCCCGACCGAGTGCCAGCCGCGCGACGCCCTCGTCGCGCCGAGTGGCGCGCGGCGGTTGGCGCCAGCTGATCAACGCCTACTGATCCCCCGCCGGGGTTCGCCTCCCGCCGGCCCGATCGTGGGTCGATCTGGGCCGGGGGGGTCTCAGGGCCTGGGCGGTCGAACCCCAGCGCTCACGCCACCGATCGGCGTGGCCGACGCGGGATCCATCCCGCGTTTGGGCGCCGCGCCGAGAGGGGCTCGGCGGGGATCGTCCGGCGGGGCCCCGCCCCTCACTTCCCGACCACGAACAGGCTTCCCGCGTTCAGGGTGTAGACCTTGCCGTCGGGCCCCAGGGAGAGCGGCGTATAAGCCGCCCCGATCGCCTCTTTGAGGAAGAGCGTCTGCTGGGGGGTCGTGAAGACCCCGCTGTGACCCTGGGGGATCGCGTAGAGGTTGCCGTCCTCGCTGTTGGCATAGACCACGCCGTTGGCATCGATGGCGGGAGCGTTCACGCACCATTCGAAGCCGTTGGGGGCGGAGGGCTGCCGATTGGTGTTCTGAAAGCTCCACTCGATGTTCAGTTGGGGGCCGAGCTGGGTGATGTAGAAGGGCCCCGGGGGGACGGGTGCGCAGAAGGGGTTCCCGTTGAAGGAGCAGTACAAGCCGTTGCCCCCGTAGTGATTGTCCTTTACGACAATCGAGTATGTTCCGTCGTGCACGTACACCGCGGGCGTCGAATCCCACCCGAAATCAAACGCCCCCAAGAATTGGCCCAGGGGATCGAACTTGAACAGGTGCCCCCGGGAAGCGTTGTAGTTGGTGATGGCACCGAAAACGACGCTGCCGTCGGGAAGAACGGCGGGAGAGGAGGACGCCTGATCGATCACGGACCCGGAGCCCCGGTCGTTGGTGGTCGGGTCGACGCCCGGCCGGGTGCCCGCGCGACACGAGTTGGGCTCTCCGGCGGCGCTGCCGATGGGCACGATGACCCCGCAGCCGTCGCTCAGGCGCCGCTCTAGCGTAGCCTGCCACCTCGGGCTGAGATCCGGGTTCACGGCCAGGAGGTACGCGACCGCGGCGTCGAAGTGCGCGCGGCTCACCGTGTAGATCGTTCCGTCGGGAGCTACGGCGGGAGCGACGTTGACCCCCGGGCGCTGCGAGCCGCACGGCAGGGGGAGCGGCGCGGCGGTGGGAGCGGGCGGCCAGGGCAAGGAATTCTGGTCCGCGAAGGCCCCCGGGCACGTGGTGGCGCTCCCGGGCGGCGCGCCCGGCACCAGCGATCGATACGTGGCGGTGGTGGCGGCGTCCTGGGGGGACACCTTCACGAGCCACGCCCCCTGCACATCCGAGGCCAGCCAGGGATCGGCCACACGAGGGTCGGCCAGAAACAGGACGTTGTAGTAGAGGTTGCCGCCGGCATCGGCGGTCACGGGGCCCGACACGAACGTGTTCCTGGGATCGGGGTTCGCCCCCCCGAAGGGGTCGATCTTGGAGACCGACTTCCCGGAGTCCTTGTCGACCTTCCACAGCGTCCCCGAAGCACCGGGAACATAGAGGTAGCCGTTGGCGAGGGCGGGCTGGAAGACCGGCTCCCAGCCACTTAGACCCATCCCGTTCGGCTCCGGCTTCCAGTCCGACGGGAATGCCCAGACCTCGACCGGCTGGCTGCTTTCCCAGGTGAAGCGCTTCACCGTCCACCCCAGCTGGCTCCAGGCGTTGGGGCCGCAGGCGCTGCCGTTGGCCCAGTCCCCGGGGGGGGCGCACGAGGGATAGGTCCCCGTCTTGACCTCCATGTAGAAGTCATTCCCGTCGATCAAGGGCACCGGGTAGTGGCTCAGGAGCGAGCCCGAGAACTCCGCCTGCTCCTGGGTGACGAAGGGGTCGTAGACGATCGTGGCCAGCTGACGATCCAAGGGCTCCCCGGCCACCATCACCCGCCCCGTGTGCTGGGGATTCAGCCCCCACTGGGGCCAGAAGGGATTGTTCGAGGCCGGAGGGGCGGCGCGGCCGCTCGGGGAGCCGCAACCGGGGATGACGAGGCTCCCTCCGACCAGACCGGCCGCGATCGCCAATGCGCGCAGCGCATCCCCGGTGCTTCTCTCCGCCATCGAGCTCCCCTCTTCGTTGATCTTGCCCAGGAGCCGTCGGGCGCCGGACCCCGGAGCCGCTTGACCGTAGGACCCGCCTTCCGAAGCGAGCGCTCTTCCCCGCGACGAGACGCCCGCGCGCGGCTAGAGGGCCGCGACCGCGGCCACGGCCGTATCGACCTCCTCCGGCGTGTTCAAGAGACTACCCGCGAGGCGGGGGAAGGGCGGGAAGTAGGGGCTGGTGGAAGCGATGATCCGCTTCTCCCGCAGGCGAACAACCACCTCCTCCGGCTTCAGGCCCGCCACCTCGAAAGCCACGAGTCCCGCCGACATATCGGCCTCCCGGGGTGTGTGCACCACCAC